>NZ_JBFRPK010000178.1:0-289 GCF_041471965.1 Vibrio sp. 10N.261.51.A3 | reverse complement strand
AAAACTTATGGTGCGGATCAATGATCAGCCCTCCGCCAATACCTAACAAACCGGCTAGAAACCCAACACCACTGCCCAGTAACGCACAGTAGAAAATCAACAACAGCAATTCACTCATTTCATCCATCTCTTAATTAAATTAATCGTCTTAAATAACACACTATTAATGCGGTTATATTTCCATCAAGCTAATTAATATAACTGACACCGACTAAAATATTCAAACAGAATAGATAATGAATATTCCTCATGTTGAATGTGAAGTAATACAGGGCAAGATTACGAAGCC
>NZ_JBFRPK010000177.1:0-442 GCF_041471965.1 Vibrio sp. 10N.261.51.A3 | reverse complement strand
CAAAGTGACAATGTAGAGAAGTTCCGCCTAGAGCCAACCGAATTTAATACAGATAACTCACTCAAATCCGATGGTCTGCCAATTGATCTGAAAGAAGATCCGACAGGCTCAGGTAACTATGTTGGTTTTACAACTAGTGCCTCTAATGTAGAAACACAGATTTTCACATTAAGCTTTAGCGCTGCGACTCTGGGGCAATATACCTTTACGCTGTTGGAGAATATCGACCACGATGATGGTCGTGGCAATAACGACTTCACGTTTGAACTACCAGTTTACGCGGTTGATACCGACGGTGATGATTCTTTAATGTCACCTCTGTCAGTCACTATTACCGATGATGTTCAAGTGATGGCTAGTGGCGATCTGACGATTGAAGAGCCTACTGTCGCCGACTTAGCTGCAGGTACGCCAACGACATCCGTTTTCGATGTATTAACAT
>NZ_JBFRPK010000176.1:0-281 GCF_041471965.1 Vibrio sp. 10N.261.51.A3 | reverse complement strand
TGTCCCGTTCGTCTAGAGGCCTAGGACACCGCCCTTTCACGGCGGTAACAGGGGTTCGACTCCCCTACGGGATACCATTGGGTCGTTAGCTCAGTTGGTAGAGCAGTTGACTTTTAATCAATTGGTCGCAGGTTCGAATCCTGCACGACCCACCATTCTTTCTCCACGAAGGAATTAAAACTTTTAGTGGGCGATTAGCTCAGTTGGGAGAGCACCTGCCTTACAAGCAGGGGGTCACTGGTTCGAGCCCGGTATCGCCCACCATTCTCTAAATATTCTTG
>NZ_JBFRPK010000175.1:0-1145 GCF_041471965.1 Vibrio sp. 10N.261.51.A3 | reverse complement strand
TGATTTAGGAAACAAAGCCTCTGTGAATGAAGTTAGGCTTAGGAGATATCAAGAGGCTATTTTTACTGCTCCATAAAGCAAAAAACCCAGCGAAAAATCGCTAGGTTTCAAATATAAAAAATGAGGTAATACAAGTTTACTTCAAAGGGTCATTGTCAGGAAGTGCATTATGAAGCCAGAGTGCTAAACGCTTCTTGATGTTCGCACCATCAAGCTTGCTCTCAGGGAGAGGTGTGATCTGATTGACTTCAACAAGGAACAAGTACACCGCTTTAACCTTTATCGGTTGGGATGAATTTGGCAAATCAAAACCTTGTAGCTTAGCCATCTTAAAACCGACTTCAACTGCTTTTTTTACCAGCTTATCTTCATTAATGATCTTCGCGGTTTTCGACATATCATCTCCATCATCTTTATCGAATGAATATTGAGTATATCAAACCGAAAAATTCACAAGATTACTTCGCTCTCAATTTGAGGAGTCACTTTGATAAATAACATAAAACGAATAACAGGCTCTAGGATGACTCTAATTCGCTTGATAGTTACGCCACCAATACCTGTACGCAAACGGTCTCTTAACAGAACACTCAATAAATGAGATCTTAAGTCAAAAAACAAAAATTCGAATAATATTTGACTTAGCATTCCAAAGAATACGGAATATTATGATGTTCATTTTGAAAGTTAAAATTCAATAAAAGATCAATAAACTGCTGTTATTTAACTGGTTTAATACTAATTCGACTTAGATCTTATTTACAACCAATTGTAACCAATTGTTATTTACAAAATACTCACTAAGAAAATAGAATAAAACCACTAATTTTATACTGGTGTTGAAAATGCGTTACCTCTGGGCTTCATTCTGTCATAAAAATCCAATTCCGGGTCGAATTGTTCATATCCTTGTTATGTTGATAGCGCTAGCTTCTATCACCATTCCATTGATTTCAAAAGACGCCACAACCATCTTAACTTCACTGTGTGCTGCTCTAGTCTGTTTCGTCGTTTTTGTCTTCTTTGCGCTCGCCGACAAAATGCGCTCAGGCATGCATTAATCAACCAATCAGTTCTCTATCACCAAGCATTCTCTTTTTAAAAATTCATTATAAAATGCTGGTTACCAATCGAGTAGGAGGAGG
>NZ_JBFRPK010000174.1:0-223 GCF_041471965.1 Vibrio sp. 10N.261.51.A3 | reverse complement strand
TTTTTGAAGTGCAATTTACATCTTAAGTGATTGTTTTAAATATATTTATCTTAAACCGGCAAAAGTAGATGATTTTCGAAATCAATTTCAATTAAGTGTTTCCACTTCAAGAACGACAACCTACCTACCGTTGTTTTACTGGCTTACGGCGGCGTTGTTAATGATATGGACACTTCCACCCACCGTCTAAACTTATAGTCGGTAAGGCTTTGTTTCCTAAATC
>NZ_JBFRPK010000173.1:0-1156 GCF_041471965.1 Vibrio sp. 10N.261.51.A3 | reverse complement strand
CAAAGTATGCTCCCGCCCTGGTCTGACCTTGGACCAGAGAGTGTGCTTTATACGCCTGAATTGTGGATTTATTTATCGAGAAATCGCTATATCTTCATTAATTGGTGAATGTAGATTTATGACTGATTTATGCTCTGATTTATTTAGTTGCCAAATGATAAAAGACGTTTGGATAAATTGGATTCCCTAAATAGGTTGGCCTTTAATATGAATGCGATAATAGGAAAATTTAAGAGGTTTTATATTTCAAAAGTTTCATTTTTTGAAGGTAGGTTCTCGATTAATAATAATGTAATTATTCGCAGATTGGTTGTCGAAGTGTGGGGTGTGTTGTCATTTTTTGATAATGATAAAGTTGGCATTAGAGAAAGAACAAAATATATTTTAGGCAAAGAGTTGAATTATCGTCGTTTCTCAATAAATAGTTTTATTCAAGGTATAGAACAGAATAATTTTACGTACTTCGAACGTTCTAGTATGAGCCACATATACAGTGATATATTTGATAAAATGATTAGATATTTTGAATCTGGAGAACCGATAACTATTTGTTGTTCTCGTTCAAGTGTTAATATTGTTTCTATGGTCGCGAGTTGTTATTTTAATAAGGTGCTAATCATAAATGGTCATAAAGACTATAATAAAAAGGAAATTTATTACGTTTTAAAAGTGTTTAAAGGTATAAATAAACCACAGGTGCATGTGGTTTCTATAAATAATAGGGATGCTATTCTAGAATTACGAAAATTCGATGGTATAACTATTGTGACATACGATGAATTTCCTTTCCCATTGTTTGAAAATAAGATTAGGTTATTGAAAAAATGTGTACTCCCTGTCTGTAAGGTAATTGGTAGAAAAACGATATTCGTCAATAGGTATTATAACAATAATTACCTCCCTCGCTTGGAGATTTTATTTATATGCAAAAAAGAAGCTTTCAATGATTTGAGAAAGGTGAGAGAAGTGCTAATGCGACGAGTTATGAGTTCAATAGAGGAACAACCTGAAAAATGGTCGATTTGGTCTCAGAAGAGCTTCTATTATTGCAGTGTGTAGACCTATTACTATTAGCTAAACGCAGGGCGCGATATCACTAACTGGGGATACGATATGTCGCAAATAACGGCTCAAATACGGCGTTGTTAATGATATG
>NZ_JBFRPK010000172.1:0-1888 GCF_041471965.1 Vibrio sp. 10N.261.51.A3 | reverse complement strand
TTATTACCTCGCTTGGTATTGATCAAAAGAGTTGTTCTCTTAAAACACTATTGAAGGCGCCTTGGCAGAGTGGCTATGCAGCGGATTGCAAATCCGTGGACCTCGGTTCGACTCCGGGAGGCGCCTCCATAATTCAGAAAAAACCAGTCCTAGTGACTGGTTTTTTCGTTTCTGGCCCCGCTAAAAGCTTCCTACGTACCCATTTCAATGCTTATCAAAGAAATCTTTGTTACGGATATACTTGCTCATCAAGTGGTAAGAGAAAGGTCTTATCAGCCAACTAAAGATAGAGCGACCAAGGCGGATTAATGTAGGAGTGTTCTCATAGATTCGTCCGTTATAAAGCCAAAGCACTTTACCTACATGCCAATAGAGCAAAGGAACCGGTGGCATGAAGGTCACGATGTCGATGTCACAGCAAATTCGGTAGGTCTTCTTACTCATGCGATAGTGCTTTCGAAAGCTCCAATCACCAATGGCGGGTTGGCCAAAAGTCACTATTCGTTTAATACAGCCTGGGTACTTTTGATCAAAGTAATCAGCGAAGACACAACCGATAGCGCCTCCGGAAGAGTGGCCAGTAATAGACACTCTTTTTCCTTGTTCGATGAGAGGTGTGAGCGTGGCTTCCAAGCGCTCAATAACGGTTAAGCCAAGCTTATCTTCATTACGACTTGGCTGGCTCTCTTGAAACATTAGATGGTAGAAACCCGCATGCACACGATAATTGAGCCCAATTCTCTTACAGCTTCTGGTCCATAGAGCAAAGGTTAGTAGCCAATCTGAGATACTGTGCGATCCTTTGATTACCACAACCACTTCATCTTTGTCGCTACTCCACAACACTCTAATCATGGTTTTACCAAACTGGTTCTTGATGATGCGTTGTCCATTAGGGTCAAAACCATAGCGAGTCTGCTTAAAAACTCTAGGGTAGGCGAGGTTACAAAGAACGGCATAGCGCTCATATTGATATCGTTTTAGTGGTTTCACATGTTTACTTCTTAATAAGAGTTACTTCAAACTCTAATCGTTGAATGTGAAAAGCACATGAAAACGCCATTTGCTTGGTTTAAAACAATAAAATCACCGCATTCAATTGGTATTTGAATCAATGGTTGTCAGTGATTTGTCCGTTTAAATTAGAAATCCAAGTATAAGAACCGTACAAGCTGCACTAAATTTATTCTTTTGAGTTCGATAATTAATCACTTGAATTAAAAGATAAAATTTATTGTTGACGAATTTTTTCCTTCCGTTAAAGTACACCTCGTTCTCACGGCTTAGGTCGCTGAGAGATGGTGTTTTTACTTTTCAGTAATCGGCCTCGCAAGATTGCGTTGCCCTGGTGGTGGAATTGGTAGACACAAGGGATTTAAAATCCCTCGGCGTTCGCGCTGTGCCGGTTCAAGTCCGGCCCGGGGCACCATCTATCTAGCTTCTACATTTTGAGTAGAGTGATGAACAAAGAGTTGTTCTCTTAAATCACTATTAAAGGCGCCTTGGCAGAGTGGCTATGCAGCGGATTGCAAATCCGTGGACCTCGGTTCGACTCCGGGAGGCGCCTCCATTCTTTCTCTTAGTTTGATAAGTTAAGAGATAATAAGAATGAAAATGCGATACTAGCTCAGTTGGTAGAGCGCAACCTTGCCAAGGTTGAGGTCATCGGTTCGAACCCGATGTATCGCTCCAAATTTTGTAGTGTTGATTCATTTCGACATTAAGATGGTGTTTTACTTTTCAGTAATCGGCATCGCAATAAAGAATTGCGTGCCCTGGTGGTGGAATTGGTAGACACAAGGGATTTAAAATCCCTCGACGTTCGCGTTGTGCCGGTTCAAGTCCGGCCCGGGGCACCATCTATTTGATTATTACCTCGCTTGGTATT
>NZ_JBFRPK010000171.1:0-548 GCF_041471965.1 Vibrio sp. 10N.261.51.A3 | reverse complement strand
GGCGTAATCGTGAAACTGCCATCATCGTTTTGAGTAACGGTTGCATCTCCACCAACCGTAAGGTCGCTAGCCGTAAGGTCATCGCCCTCTACGTCAGATGCTTGTGATAGCAATTGCTCTTGGCTTAAACGGATAGAACCGTCTTCATCGATTGAGTACGCTAAGTCACCAGACACTGGCGCATCATCAACCGCTGTAACACTCACATCGATGTTTGCTGACACCGTATCGGTGCCGTCAGACACATCAAAACCGAAGTTTACGTCACCATTGAAGTTTTCATTTGGCGCAAAGGTGTACGTGCCGTTACCGTTGTCAGTAAGGATACCGTCGCCACCATCGTAGGTCACACCTTCAACCGTTAGGTTGTCACCTTCAATGTCTGTTGCGCCTGTAAGCAGATCCGCGTCTGTGAACAGTAAAGTACCGTCTTCTTCAACGCTGAACTGTTGATCTTGAGGGACTGGCAGGTCGTTAACTGGGTTAACCGTTAGGTCAGCTGATGCTTGAACGGTGTTAGTACCATCAGAGATATCGAAGCTGATATC
>NZ_JBFRPK010000170.1:0-319 GCF_041471965.1 Vibrio sp. 10N.261.51.A3 | reverse complement strand
TGTATTCATACGCCTCCACCACCTCCAAACCAGATGATCCACGTTACTCTTGAAGAGGGAGTTAAGTTTGAAGGGCTCTATCACCCAGTATGGCTATCTGGTGAACTAAAAACCATTGCCAGTATCCAGGAGCTGTACTTAGTAGATGGTTCAGCCCCAGTGGAAATGGGCTATTCAATCGACGGAGGGCTTATTCAGAGATATGAGTAATGTACGCTGAATGAATTTGGTACTCACTAGAGTTTTCACAGTACTTAAGATAATCCACTAAAAGCTAATTTGGCAAAGTAGCTGACACGTTTCTGTCCGTGCGACCTGA
>NZ_JBFRPK010000169.1:0-203 GCF_041471965.1 Vibrio sp. 10N.261.51.A3 | reverse complement strand
CCTATACGCATGAGTGGCATATTTGCTATTGTAGTCAGTAGTTTAGAGCGGGTTACTGACTTATGAAGTATGACCTTACCATTTTGGTCTACGGCATGAAGACTAAAGTGGTTTTTAGCTAGGTCGATACCGCAGAAATAAGAATAATCAGACATGGTGCCTCCGATGCATTTAAGTACCACATAAGTGTGGCAGATCCTCGG
>NZ_JBFRPK010000168.1:0-3701 GCF_041471965.1 Vibrio sp. 10N.261.51.A3 | reverse complement strand
TGTGATCAAGAGACAGCCCACTGGGTGCCTTTTTCTTGAATATTCGTTTGATAAAAACTGATGCTTACCAGAAGGTAACGAACAAACCGACCGTTACGGCCATACCAACATAGTTGTTATTTAGAAAAGCTTGAAAACATAAGTCTCGGTCACGATGCCGCATCAAATGTTGTTGGTACACAAACAAGCTGCCTGCGGCTAACAATGCCCAATAGAAAGTATCACCCAATTGGTAGTGCATACCTAACGCAATCAGCATCGCTAGGGTGACGAGTTGCAAAGAGCCAACAATCAGTTTATCGAAGCGACCAAATAAAATAGCCGTCGATTTAATACCAATCTTCAAGTCATCATCTCGGTCAACCATCGCATATTGCGTGTCGTAAGCAATCGTCCACAACGCGTTAATCACGAAGATAAACCACACAATGCTTGGCAGTTCATTGGTTTGTGCAGCCCATGCCATTGGAATAGCCCAGCTAAACGCTAAGCCAAGAAACAACTGTGGAAGGTGCGTAAAACGCTTCATGAAAGGATAAATAAACGCTAGACCCACCCCAATAAAAGAGAGCTTAATGGTCAGCGGATTCATGGTCAGCACTAGCAAGAATGAAATCACGGCTAGCACTAAAAAAAGGATAACGGCTTCTTTGCTCGACACCAAACCAGACGGCAGTGGACGCTGCTTGGTACGTTTAACATGACCATCTACTTTACGGTCCGCAAAGTCATTGATCACACAGCCAGCTGAACGCATCAACACCACGCCGAGTACAAAAACAACCAAGACATCAAAATCAGGCATACCTTGTGCGGCGATAATCAGTGACCACAAGGTCGGCCAAAGGAGTAATAGGGTACCAATCGGGCGATTCATTCGCGTTAATTGCCAATACGCCTTCGCTTTGGTGGCAAGCATTTACACACTCTCCTTAGAGTAAATGGGTGATGTTGGTAAAAACAGTTCTGCCACAAGCATCGGTTTATGGTTCATCCATAATCGAGAACGACGCGCGAGTAATCGCTCATCGCCTGCGATAACCCAACCAACTTGCAGCGCATCTCGCTCCACGTTCTCAGCACTAAAAACGGTCAATCCAAGCGGGACATTACCTTGTTGAGAAAGGTCTGAGTGCTGATGATCTTCTAATGTGACTCGGGGAATCAAGGTTCGACCTAACACCCACGGTTCGTCATCACCCTTTAAAATCACTTTACGCAGTAAGCAATCAAACGATGATAAAAGATGTTCCTCGTCTTGTTGCAGCATTGAGCGTTCTACAACTTGATTATGAAGCAACTCAACAGACAGGTGCTGACAGCACTTCCCCAACTTGCGGGAAAGAGAACCTTGCTCCATCAGCCACTCTTTGGTGGTTTCATTAGGAAAATCAAATGTTTCTGTACTTTGCCAATCTACATTCATTAACGAATTAAGATACAGCGATATTGGCTGATTCATACTAGTATTCAATAGGTGACTTTACACGTACAATAAAGCTTCAACTTTCGAACAAAATTAAAGCGTTCTTCGAATTGTAAACGTATTTAGATTTAGACCGCTCATTGTAACAAGACTAATGCGTTTCGAATATCGCGAATAAACTAAAGAAAAGTCACAAATATGCACAAACGTTATGTAGCCCAAATATTTCTTGCGATTACCCTACTCTTTTCAGCATCAAGTTTCGCGGAAGAGGAGTCGGCAGCTAAACTCGCCTACTTCACGCTAGAGCCAGACCTGACCACCAATTTTTACACTAAAGGTAAAAAACTGGGCTACATTCAGGTTCGCCTCGACATCATGGTGGCAAATAGTAGCGACTTGGCCGCTATTGAGCATCACCAACCACTGATTCGCGATGCGGTGATTGAATTGCTTGGCAAACAAAACGAAGAAACCATTAAATCTCTATCTGGCCGTGAAGACTTAAGAAAATCCTTAGTTGAACACCTCAACAAGATTTTGCTTCCAGAGACAGGTAAAACCCTGATTGCTGACTTACTGTTTACCAAATACCTTTATCAGTAATGATGTAAAACGAATCCCAATAAAAAAGCGGCTCATCTGGCCGCTTTTTTTGTCTCTATCGTTTGGCTACTCATTAGAAGATATGAATTAGCTTCTTGCCGAGCTTGGTGCTTTCATCGCATCGATAAAGCCAATAATCACACCAGCGGCTAGACCAGCTAAATGCGCCGTATTGGCGATAGCCATAAATGGCTGCATGTACCCAAGCACCAACCACACCAACATAAAGCCGACAATCTGTCTTGGGATACCTAAACCAAGTTGTGGCGCCTTCGCACCAACCACCCATAAGTAACCAACCAAGGCATACACAACACCAGACAAACCACCGAAGTTCGCCCCTTCAACCCAATACTGCCCAGCACCTGAAAGCGCAGAAGAGACAGCAAAGATCTGAAGTAGCTTGAGGCTGCCAAGTTTCTTCTCAATGTCTCCACCTAGCTGCCACCACCACAAAATATTAAATGCGATGTGCATAACAGAGAAATGTAGAACGGCATGACTCAACCAACGCCACAGCTGCCATTGCTGTCCATCCACCGCTGGGAAATGTAGGGCATTGAAAATAGCTTGGCCAAAACCGATCTGTTGCAGCGCAAAAATCACCACACACACCAACATCAGGCTTAGTGTCACTGGGCCTGCTTTGGCTTTGATCATGCCCATGAAGCTTGGCGTGTGGTAATGGAAGTTGCTCTTTCTGGTCTCTGCCATGTCCCAAGATGCAGCTTGATAGCGCTTATGATTGGGCTCAGCCAGAAAACGATTCAGCTCAGCTTCGGTTTCAACCTGAAATTGGCCATCAAGAAGCCAAAGAGCAAAACGCCCTTCTCCCTCTGGAGACATCTGAATAGGGATCTGACGAGAGGCCATATAATCAATAAATGCTTGAGCAAGACGTGGATTGTCTAACACCATCAATCTAATCATTGTTACTTCCTATTCATTCTATGAGGGATGCTTGAGGCGGTTCAGGTGATGAAAGTCATTAACCTGCGATCACTGGAAGTTCAGCACGATGCCAAGCTTCGAAACCACCATCAACACTATATACCTCTTCAAAGCCTTGGTTCACTAAATATTGTGCCGCACCTTGGCTACTGATGCCGTGGTAGCACATCACTAAGATAGGTTGTTCGAACTCAACCTCATCCATGAATGACACCATCGTATCGTTAGTCAGGTGGTAGGCTGTTTTTGGGTGGGCAACCGCAAAAGACTGCGGGTCACGTATATCGACAAGTCGAGCTTCGCCTTGTTCGATGAGGGCTTGAGCGCCTTTAACATCGATATGTTTAAACTGGTCCATGACTTTCTCTTTTTATACTGATTTACTTTGCTGCCATTGTAACCTATCCCAAGGCTAACATTCACATCCACTTAATAAGGTTATCCACCAGCGATCACTTTTACACCATTTGTGGATAAATCTGTGAATTGCGTGAATAAAGTGTCTTTTCAAAAATAGATCCACAACATGTAGTAATGATCCTGATCTAACTGTGGGTTAACTGAAACATATCCCCACTCGAAAAACCCCGTCAAAGCCTTACTACACACTGCTTTTAGATAGCTGACGAATAAACTTCTCACAGAGTTATCCACAAAATCATTTTGCAAATTTCGATCGCAAAAGTTGAGAAATCGATCCAAATCGAGTAGGAGGAGG
>NZ_JBFRPK010000167.1:0-365 GCF_041471965.1 Vibrio sp. 10N.261.51.A3 | reverse complement strand
CAGGGCGGGAGCATACTTTGATGGATTTATAACCCAAAGAAGACTCTAGCCCGATAATCGTCGTTCCATCCCGCTTTTTTCAACTTCACCTTTTGACTTGGCGCACCGCAATCACATTGCTTAAGCATGTTCATTACAAAGCGTCTGAACAACGCTATGTTCTCAACGGCACCATCCAAAGTGATTCGAGAGCTATCCTCTTTAAAAACAACATCTAATACGTAGTGTTGGCTGTTTTCAATTCGCCAGTGTTGACGAATATAATGACCAAGTAATTTGTGATTCGGCGACATGGAACTTATGTAGTATGACGTATCTACGGTGCCTTTCCCGTTTATCACTCGGTGGCGTTCCACTGCTATAAT
>NZ_JBFRPK010000166.1:0-2106 GCF_041471965.1 Vibrio sp. 10N.261.51.A3 | reverse complement strand
CAGTAGAATCAATGGCTATATGGCGAATAGCCCCTCTCGATTTATTGCGATATTTGACCTGAACTGTCTTCGAGCGTTTACTGATACAGGTGTAGTCAGGGGACGTTAGTGGAACATCTAATAGCTCAAAGATAGAGTCAATAAAGCCTTGAAGGGCACGTAATGGCAGCGAAAAGATGCCCTTAATCATCAAGGCAGTTTCAATCGCTGTATCTGAGTACTGGAAGCCTCTACCACGCTTACCATGATGAGTTTTGCATTGCCATGCATCTATGGCTGAGTCATCTATCCAGAACGTAACCGAACCACGTTTGCAAAGAGCCTTATTGTACTCTGCCCAATTAGTGATTTTATTTTTTCACTTTACCCATATCACCGCCCTTCTAACCATTACAAAGGATCAGATCGAAGAACTTGAAAAAGGTTCAACTGATTTAGGCAACAACGCCCCTGAAACTTGTCGTATTGACTAAGAAATACGCGAAACGGGGTGGCTCTATCTCTAAACTTAATTACGCAACAAAGCCCTTCCCAAGGCTTTAACCAATGACAACTTTATCTTTGCTAATTTTTAAGTAAGAACGACTAGTCTTCTCATCTTTTCCTTCCACCTTAACTGTTGCTGATGAAGCTTTAACAAGATCAAAGTTAGATTGTGACAAAGTAATATTTTTTCTAATATTGTCATTTATCGTATCGGATAAATTCTTTATTTCATTAAATATCTTATATTCTTTTATTTTATCGTTATCTTCATCAATCTTTATTTTCATATTTTTCGCAATATATTCATTATCTATATTGGCTTTGATAAAGTTGTTTATTTTGGCTTGACCTGTTCCAGATTCATCTTTGAGCTTATTTCCATTCGGATATTTATCTATAAACTTATCTCTTAATCTTTCATAGAAAACATTGTCTATACTTTGATCAGTTCCGTTAGACTTCCATGTATTTTCATTCCAATATCTTTCTTGTGAGAAAATATACTCCTTACCTTCTTTGCACACCTCAATCAATATCGAATAATAAGCATAACAAAAAGGATTTAAATATAATTCATCTTCACCTATATATATTTTTTTAGCGACAGGATCATATTTCAACTCAATATTTTCTTCTAACGTTGCTTTCAATTCTTTTGTATAGTTTTCAAATAAACTCCTATTTTTATTCCTAGAGGAAGCAGACATGTTTTTATCAATCCGGATATTAGGTATAAAATTACCCAATGGAACAAAAGGAATATCGGCCAGCTCTACAATAGGTTTTCCACATTCTTCCTCAGTAAGAACGAGTTTTGATTTATCGTATTTATCGTATGACGGGGGAGTTTTTTCATTAAATTTTTTCACATTTGGTGGAAACATGAAATTAGTACCCTCGAGATCGTTTCGAGCAACCAGCACATGGCTCATTTTATCTTCTGGCCTAGCAAATAGAGAAAAAATATAACCTAAGAAAAATGACATGCTTTTTCTTCCACCTGCAATCGAAGCATGCAAATGGTATTCTTCATTTAAAGCAAAAATTCTTACCTTCTGACAAATAATATCAGCCATATTTTTTTGATCTTGTTCATTCCTGATATCACTTAGATATTCGCCATTCTCATCTGTTATAATGACGATATCATCAATTTTAATGAGTCTATTGTCGATAGGGATATCATACTCATCACATAACTTCTTTATTTCTTTATTTATATAAAAATCAATAATTTTATGATTTTCATCATCAAAGTCACGCGGTGTGGCAACGCATTCTAGATTTATCAACTTTTTAAAGCCAAGAAGAGTCGTAAATATCGTAATCTTTTCAGGAAACTCCATGTCTTCATGAGCGTACATCGCATATAAACTTTCAGTAATAACAGCAGGAGACCCACCTAGCACAGTAATTAAATGCCATGGTTTTTTTGTTTTAATTTTTTCTTCGAACACAGAAATACCTATATAAATACAATATGAATAAGTAACAAAACTCGGGTTGAAAATTAATGATATTCACTCGAGTGATACTATTTAAGTTATTAATTTATAACACATTTTCAGATTTCATTGAATTTAATTATTGTTACTGACTGTTCATAGACAGGATCTTAAG
>NZ_JBFRPK010000165.1:0-211 GCF_041471965.1 Vibrio sp. 10N.261.51.A3 | reverse complement strand
TTCCAAATTGTTAAAGAGCTAGATATTTCAAAAGAAATAACCATTTTTAAAGATTCTTAAGGAAGAACACTTAAAGATGGTGGAGCTATGCGGGATCGAACCGCAGACCTCCTCGCTGCCAGCGAGGCGCTCTCCCAGCTGAGCTATAGCCCCATCTGGAAAAGTATTTCCTACTCTTAACTTATTAAACCATCAATCTGTGTGGGTACTC
>NZ_JBFRPK010000164.1:0-240 GCF_041471965.1 Vibrio sp. 10N.261.51.A3 | reverse complement strand
AACCATTTTTAAAGACTCTCTTAAGAGAATACTTAAAGATGGTGGAGCTATGCGGGATCGAACCGCAGACCTCCTGCGTGCAAGGCAGGCGCTCTCCCAGCTGAGCTATAGCCCCATCTAGGTTGATATTGGTGGGTCTGAGTGGACTTGAACCACCGACCTCCCGCTTATCAGGCGAGCGCTCTAACCAGCTGAGCTACAGACCCAATATCGTCTCTTAACTTTTCTAAACCTAATCAA
>NZ_JBFRPK010000163.1:0-298 GCF_041471965.1 Vibrio sp. 10N.261.51.A3 | reverse complement strand
AACCATTTTTAAAGACTCTCGTAAGACTTTTTGTCGAACAAGAACGCTTAAAGATGGTGGAGCTATGCGGGATCGAACCGCAGACCTCCTGCGTGCAAGGCAGGCGCTCTCCCAGCTGAGCTATAGCCCCATCTAGGTCGATATTGGTGGGTCTGAGTGGACTTGAACCACCGACCTCCCGCTTATCAGGCGAGCGCTCTAACCAGCTGAGCTACAGACCCAATATCGTCTCTTAACTTTTCTAAACCTAATCAATCTGTGTGGGTACTCATCGTAAATATCTTCGTATAAGGAGGTG
>NZ_JBFRPK010000162.1:0-1063 GCF_041471965.1 Vibrio sp. 10N.261.51.A3 | reverse complement strand
CTTTTATCTTCAAGAAGAAGTAGTCGGTATCTCGATACCCATACCCCATTCGCTTGATTAGCTTTATCTTGTTGTTTATCCCTTCTAGGGTGCAGGTGTTTAGCGGATAACTTGCCGATGCGATAATACCGTGAAGATAAGGACTCAGTTTTCGTGCGAACTCTTTCAATGGCTTAATTCCACTCTCTTGTACTTGTGCCCACCACGCCTCCCAGAGCCCTTTAGCATGTGCTTCTGATTCACAATACCAAAGCTCTTTGAGCTGTGCCCCGAGTATATAAGTGGTCATTAAGTCCTTATTGATATTCAATATTTCTGTAAGATAGCTGTCTTGCCGTGGATTTAAGTTGCCTCTATTTTTCAACAACACCCAGCGTGAACGCTTGACCCATTGCCTCGCTTTTTTATCTTGCTTGAGTTTGTTGGCTTGGTCGACTCTGACTCTATCCATGACCTCACGGCCGAACTTAGCAACAACATGGAATAAGTCGTAAACGATTTTTGCGTTCGGGCAATGCGCTTGAACTTCAAGGTCAAAAGCCGTATTCATGTCCATCGCGACCGCTTCGATATTATTGCCATGCTTGCCTAACAGCTCGAAGAACGGTCGTATGTCCTTGCGGCTACGGCCTAACCCTATCCAAATGACTTGATGAGTCTTAGCGTCAGCAATGACCGTGGCATACCTATGCCCTTTAAAGATAGCGAACTCGTCCATGACGAGTTGCCTTAGCTCTTCCCATTTCACTGACGGTACAACTTGTCGAAGTCGGCGTTTATCTATCTCTTTAATGGTGTGCCAATGTACGCTTGTTAACTGGGAGATATGCTTAATGGGAAGAAGAGGCAGCAGTTGTTCTATATAACTTTTTAGGCGCTTCGTGATGCGAGCATAAGGCTCTAGCCAAGATAGAGACTCTGTTTTTATGCCGCAGTCACGACACTTAATTCTTCGTGTTTGAACGGAAAGTTCAACAGGAACACCGAGCAACATGGCTTCTTTCACATGACGCCATTGATACTCATGGATAGCTTCGGCTTCAAGACCACAAAGGCACTTAGC
>NZ_JBFRPK010000161.1:0-590 GCF_041471965.1 Vibrio sp. 10N.261.51.A3 | reverse complement strand
CAAGATCAACAGTTCAGCGTTGAAGAAGATGGTACGTTAATCTTCACCGATTCAGACCTATTAACAGGCGCTACAGACATTGAAGGTGATAACCTAACGGTTGAAGGTGTGACCTACGATGGCGGCGACGGTATTCTTACTGATAACGGTAATGGTACGTACACCTTTGCTCCGAATGAAAACTTCAATGGCGACGTCAACTTCGGCTTCGATGTCTCTGACGGCACCGATACGGTCTCTGCAAACATCGATGTGAGTGTAACTGCCGTTGATGATGCACCGGTGTCAGGCGATTTAGCGTACTCAATCGATGAAGATGGTTCTATCCGTCTAAGCCAAGAGCAACTGTTATCACAAGCATCTGATGTTGAAGGCGATGACCTTACTGCTAGCGGCCTAACGGTTGGTGGTGATGCGACGGTTGTAGCTAATGATGACGGCAGCTTCACCATCACGCCAGATGAGAACTTCAATGGCGACATTGATATCAGCTTCGATATCTCAGATGGTACCAATACCGTTCAAGCATCAGCTGACCTAACGGTTAACCCAGTTAACGACCTGCCAGTCCCTCAAGATCAACAGTTCAG
>NZ_JBFRPK010000160.1:0-1234 GCF_041471965.1 Vibrio sp. 10N.261.51.A3 | reverse complement strand
GCAAGAACACTCAATAAACTTGGGCACGACGTCCGTATCATGGCCGTTAAATACGTGGTTTCTTATCGAACTAAAGGAAAGAACGACCTTAATGATGCTGTTGCCATATGCGAAGCTGTTCAGCGTCCATCAACTCGCTTTGTACCCGTAAAATCCCCCGAGCAACAAGCCATCTTATCGGTACATAGAATGAGAGAGCATTGGGTTCGTGAACGCACCGCGCTTATGAATCGCATGCGCGCCCTACTCTCTGAGTTCGGGTTAATCATTCCTGTTGGCCGCTCTTCATTAATGAAACACGTTCCCTTAATGCTTGAAGATGCAGAAAATGAACTGCCACATCTCGCTAGAACGGTGATTGCCGATGCTTATCACCACCTTGGAGAGTTGAATCAACGTATCGCCGATACTGAACAAGTCTTCGACTCTTTTGCTAAGGTCAGCGCTAATGTTCAACGAGTGATGAAAGTTCGAGGTATTGGGCCGCAAACCGCTACTGCGATACTTGCTTCGATAGGCAATGGTTCTCAATTTGATAAAAGCCGTGATTTCTCTGCTTGGCTAGGACTCGTACCAAAGCAATATTCCACAGGAGGAAAACCTCGCTTAGGCCGAATAACCAAACACGGTGATAAATACTTACGAACACTATTAGTTCACGGGGCAAGGACAGTCATTGCCAACCTTGGCGACAAGCAAGATAAGTTAAGTCAGTGGTGTCGCGGCGTTCTAGAACGAAGAGGAATGAACCGAGCAATAGTGGCACTGGCCGCGAAGAACGCACGAATTATATGGTCGCTTTTACACAATCAAACAGAATATGAAAACTATGCTGCTTAAGTAGAAACCTAAGCAGCATAAAGAGTTAAACCCACCGGGTCATTGCAGACGCTAATGATGGAGATAGGTTAAGACCACTTGCGGAGAGCCTGTTAATGCGGCGGACACACTAGATGTCATCTAACGAATAAGGCACTGCAGTCGCGCAAGTCATCAGGGCCACGACGTATGCGAATCGTCGATAAGTAGGCCGAATGTAGAGCGGCAGTCCAAAACCCATCAACATAAGTTTAGCGGATGTTTGACAACCGGGGGAATCCATGTAGCCCTGTTAAGGTGTGAGCAACGCTATACCGAAGCTGCCGCATACCACCTTAAACACTAAAACCAACGCATAGTAAAAATGCCACGCGTTGCGAATCACTCTTAAACAGTTTGTATGGATAATAAGCAC
>NZ_JBFRPK010000159.1:0-670 GCF_041471965.1 Vibrio sp. 10N.261.51.A3 | reverse complement strand
TCCAAATTGTTAAAGAGCAAGAGTTTTTAAAGCATTAAACTTTCAAAACCATTTTTAAATACACTCAGTTTTCTATTACTAAGAAAAGTGTGCTTAAAGATGGTGGGCGATACCGGGCTCGAACCAGTGACCCCCTGCTTGTAAGGCAGGTGCTCTCCCAACTGAGCTAATCGCCCATGATAGTTTTGATTCCTTCATGGAGAAGGAATGGTGGAGCTATGCGGGATCGAACCGCAGACCTCCTGCGTGCAAGGCAGGCGCTCTCCCAGCTGAGCTATAGCCCCATATTTTTATTTCCTTGGGAGGAAATGGTGGGCGATACCGGGCTCGAACCAGTGACCCCCTGCTTGTAAGGCAGGTGCTCTCCCAACTGAGCTAATCGCCCCAAATTTTATTTCCTTGGGAGGAAATGGTGGGTCGTGCAGGATTCGAACCTGCGACCAATTGATTAAAAGTCAACTGCTCTACCAACTGAGCTAACGACCCTTTTTACTTCTTGGAGGAAGTGGTATCCCGTAGGGGAGTCGAACCCCTGTTACCGCCGTGAAAGGGCGGTGTCCTAGGCCTCTAGACGAACGGGACACTGCAATTCATCTCTACTTTAAAAGTAGAAACAAACTTCGAAGAACTTGGGAGTTCTTCATCTCTTTACTTTTCTAAACCTAATCAA
>NZ_JBFRPK010000158.1:0-3322 GCF_041471965.1 Vibrio sp. 10N.261.51.A3 | reverse complement strand
GCCATGCTCGGCGCACAACATAAAAAAGCCCGTCATCAAGACGGGCTTTGTCATTTCAAAACAAGCTATTGTTTAGCTTAAACCTGTGTACGACCTAAAGAGATCACAACACGTCGGTTCTTATCTTTACCAATTGGCGAGTTATTGTCCGCAATCGGACGACGCTTGCCATAGCCTTGCACTTGGATACGATCTTCTGGCAGGCCTAGAGATTTGAAGTACTCTCTTAACGATTCTGCTCTGCGCTCTGAAAGGTTTTGGCTAATCCCTTTGCTGTCGACAGAGTCGGTGTACGTTGCCACCAGCACAAGGTCGATGTCTTGGTTATAGCGAACGTAATCGGCAATCTGGCTCAGCCTTTTGCGCGACGATTTATTCAGCTGATCGCTGTTGCGGTCGTAATGCAAAATAGTGAAAGAGATATCTTCAAAGCTGTAAGGCAGCAGGTTAGCAACACAGTCACTGAACACATTGTATTTTTCTTGGAACAACACCGACGACAACGACACTTCGATACGTTGATCTCGGCTCTGCCACTCTTGGTAGCTGAATGTCGGATAACGCCCTTTCTCCAACTCACTCAAGATGCCCCAAGCTGTTTGACCGCCGACATAGCCGTCAAATTGCTGGAAGAACTTAATGGTTGTCATACGATCAGCACTTTCACCCGGACGCCAAGGTGGCGGCATAGAGATCAAGCTTACATTGCGCGTCGCACCCATTGGACGGCGCATTTTAAGCTCAAAGTCCAAAATGATTTTTTTACTCGCGCGAGATGAGAACTCAGCATCACCAAAGTTTGGAATTGGGTGGACCAAGCGACATTCAAGTGGCGTGTTGGCTACCATCTCCCATGTCGACTGTTGAGGAGATGCTCCGTAACGCTTTTCTTGTGCCATGACCGATGACGACACAAGTAGCGAAAATAGCATTGAACCTGTTATGAGTTGTTTCTTCATAAAGTGGAGTATCTCTTAAGCAATTCGTTTAACAATGCAGCCAATTGCCGCATTTTTCTCTCACGTTTAAATATGCAATTATCAAGCCGCAATGGGTTAGGTAATTTAAGATTTATTGCCCTTCCCTAGTTTTTATCACTGCTATTATCTGCAATAATGCAGCCTTAATCACACTTATTTGGGATAACATGACTGTAGAAAACGAAGCTCTGACCCTAAAAAAACGCTTTCGCGGCTATTTTCCAGTGGTCATCGACGTGGAAACCGCAGGGTTTAACGCTGAAACCGATGCATTATTAGAAATCTGTGCCATTACATTAAAAATGGATGAGAACGGAGATCTGCACCCTGCATCAACGCTTCATTTTCACATTGAGCCTTTTGAAGGCGCAAATATAGAGCAGGCAGCATTAGACTTTAACGGAATTAAAGACCCATTTAGCCCATTACGTGGTGCTGTGTCGGAACAAGAAGCCCTTAAAGAAATCTACAAGCTAGTGAGAAAAGAACAAAAAGCTTCAGATTGCAGTCGCGCAATCATGGTTGCTCACAACGCTACATTCGATTTGAACTTCGTTAATGCGGCAAGTGAGCGCTGTAAGCTTAAACGCGTCCCTTTCCATCCATTTGCTACTTTTGACACTGCAGCTCTTAGTGGTCTTGCCTACGGTCAAACCGTTTTGGCTAAAGCTTGCCGCACTGCAGGGATGGAATTTGACAACAAAGAAGCACACTCTGCTTTGTATGATACGCAAAAAACCACAGAGTTATTTTGCGGCATTGTAAACAAATGGAAAGCCCTTGGTGGTTGGCCTCTTGTTGACGAAGAATAAAAAATAGAGTCGGTAAACGTTTTTTCGTATTGCCTTCATAAAAAACACAACATCCCGAGAATAATATGAATCCTGTTGTAATTTCAGTTTGCATCATGCTTGTTTTAGCTTTGATGCGCGTAAACGTAGTCGTTGCTCTGACGTTCAGTGCAATTATCGGTGGCGTAGCCTCTGGTATGAGCTTGAACGACGCAGTCGCGGCTTTCGAAAGTGGATTAGGCGGCGGTGCAACGATTGCACTTAGCTACGCTATGCTTGGTACATTCGCTGTTGCTATCTCACGTTCTGGTATCACAGATCTCCTTGCTCAAAGTGTTATCAAACGCATTCACGGCAAAGAGAACAGTGCGGCATCGACTGGTCTTAAATACGGCATGCTTGCGTCGTTGATCTTAGTGACCATGTCTTCGCAAAACGTGATTCCAGTACATATCGCCTTCATCCCAATCTTAATCCCACCTCTACTAGGCGTATTCGCAAAAATGAACCTAGACCGCCGTCTAGTTGCGTGTGTACTTACTTTTGGTCTGATTACACCTTACATGGTGTTACCGATTGGTTTTGGTGGCATCTTCCTAAACAACATCCTGCTTAAAAACCTTCACGACAATGGTCTTGAAAACGTTGTAGCAAGCCAAGTACCTATGGCAATGTTGTTACCAGCAGCAGGCATGATCTTCGGTCTCCTTACTGCAGTATTCTTTACTTACCGTAAGCCTCGCCAATACAAAGAAACCTCTCACACTGTTGTTTCAACAGAAGTGAAAGAGATCAACAAGAAGCACATCTTAGTTGCAGCGGCGGGTATCGTAGCTGCGCTAACAGTTCAACTGTCGACGGGCTCTATGATCATCGGTGCTCTAGCGGGTTTCATGGTATTTACCTTCGGTGGCGTTATTGCTTGGAAAGAGACACAAGATGTCTTCACCAAGGGCGTTCACATGATGGCAATGATCGGTTTCATCATGATTGCAGCAGCAGGTTTCGCGGCAGTTATGAAGCAAACAGGTGGCGTTGAATCTTTGGTTGAAGCACTTTCAACAAGCATCGGCGACAACAAGCCTCTAGCAGCACTACTTATGCTAATTGTTGGTCTATTGGTTACTATGGGCATTGGTTCTTCGTTCTCTACGATTCCAATCCTTGCAACTATCTACGTTCCACTAGCAGCAGCATTTGGCTTCTCGCCTATGGCAACAATCGCTCTAGTAGGTACAGCTGCAGCACTTGGTGATGCGGGCTCTCCGGCTTCTGACTCAACATTAGGTCCAACGTCTGGTCTAAATGCTGATGGTCAACACGAGCACGTATGGGAAACCGTAGTTCCAACATTCCTGCACTACAACATCCCACTGATCGTATTCGGTTGGATTGCAGCCATGGTTCTGTAATTAGGTTCTGTAGTTAAACAGTCCTACGCTCACTTTTATAAAGACCGCCTCGTGCGGTCTTTTTTGTCTCTGAGATTCATTCTACTCTTCCTTCCGCTCACTCTCATTGAACTAGCGACACCAATCGAGTAGGAGGAGG
>NZ_JBFRPK010000157.1:0-4721 GCF_041471965.1 Vibrio sp. 10N.261.51.A3 | reverse complement strand
GAATCGCTTCCTCATCAATCCAGAATGTCAGTGAACCTCGATTGATTAGGGCTTGGTTATATTGTTTCCAGTTAGTTGTTCTGTAGCGAGGCTTTGGCATTGCTCTAAGTATGTGAGTGAACTTAGATGATCTGATCGTAGCTTTAAGCATTAGTTCCCTGATTTAGGAAACAAAGCCTTTGTTACTCGTCGGTATAACCGTGTTACGCGGAGCAAGTCGATCTTTTCTCGTAATATCAATCATCATTAGCTCCCTTGGCATTAGCTTCTTCCTTTATAGCGCCATAATTGCGCCTTCTGTTACTTCTAGGATCGAGGCTCGAAGTATTCTCGTTGTGACAATCTGTATCTTAGCCCTCTGTGCAAACAATTCAGGGGAAAAGCACGATAACAGAGAAGCAAAGTGCCTGTTGAACCTGACCCTGTTCATCAACATTCTCTATATGGCAATTCGGGGCGTACTTGCTCATACCAAAGGAACGAACTCGAACTATTACCTGATATCAGATATTCATAAATTGTCTTTCGTTATCATGACAATCACAATTGTTAGCCTCGCATTTTCAGTGTTTTGGATCTTAACTGATCGTTTGTTGAAGCAGACCTATCGTTCATCGATCACTGATGAACAAACCGGCCTTTATAACCGTAGAGGCCTAGCAGAACTGATACCCAAGCTTGTTCAACCAGGCCGAGAGAGTGACATTTCTGTACTGATTGCCGACCTAGATCACTTCAAAAAAATTAATGATACCTATGGTCATGACAAGGGAGATGATGTGATTAAGCACTTTGGTCAAATTCTTGAAGATACATGCCGCACAAGCGATTTCTGTTTTCGCTATGGTGGAGAAGAGTTTGTTGTCATGTTACCTAGAGCGAATAAAGTTCAAGCAATGCAGATAGCTGAAAGAATAAGAAACCACGCAAAACACAACTCCAATCAAGAGCTCTCTTCTGGCACGTATACTGTCAGCATTGGAGTGACTCAAGCCCTCATAAACGATGACTGGAATTCATTAATTAAAAGAGCGGATAACGCCCTCTACGACGCAAAATCTCAAGGGCGCGATTGCATTGTTGAGCGTTAAGGCGAGTTGTAAAACAGTGTAAATACTCTTCCATCACAAAACATGTTGGCTAAGATTCAAGAGGTTAAACACACACAACCAGTAAGGTTAGCAAGGATGCGCTTTTTCGGTTTGTTTTAGCGATAGCATTATTGGCGTAACTCCCTTAAAGCGACTCTAGAACTTCCCGCCATTTACCCATTCTGCTTTTGGTGGCACGGGCTCTTGGTTTACCCATATCTCTTTAATTTGACCTCCCTCAACTCGGAATAGATCAAAACGCGCAACCTCGAGACCATTATCAATAACTCGGCTGTAAGCTGCTACGAAGTTACCTTGACCGACAATCTTGAACACTTGGTCATAGCCACCAATATAGCTATCTAAAGGGCTCACATCTGAGGCTTGATAAACGGCTAGCTCTTCGTGCTGGAGATACTTTGATAGCTTGTCTTTCTGCCCTAGTACCATGACATCACATAAAAAATCACGGATAAGGTTCTTATTCTCCTCTGTTTTATCTAAGTCAGTATGATTGATTGGCCCTTGCAGTCGACCTTCCCCTTCCGTCGGTTGAGCTTCGAAGGCAGAAATCACATCCCAATGTTCAATAATTTTATCGTCATTATCGGTATCGAATAGATCCGTAGTCACCCACTTATATTCGCCATTATTAATATCTTGGAATGCTTGAACAAACACGAATTGGCCATCGACGATTGAACGTATGATCTTTATGTCTCTAACAGGGCAGCGTTTTAAGAACGGTTCGAAGAACTCAACAAAACCATCAATACCGTTGCGAACCCCAGTGCTATGTTGAGTATAACGTTGACCGGTGTACTTCGTTACCGCCTCTAATGCATGACCATCTCGGATACCTTCCATATACAGATTAGTCGCATTCGCTAGCTTATTGCTCATAGATAGTTTCTCCAAACTTAATAGTGCCAAAGTACGTTATTTGGCTCGTACACTGAAACTCAGAACTAGATTGTCTCAGGTGTCCTTTTAACTGTCGGATTGTTGAATAGGCTCTTCGCGTCGCTATTCAAAACCAAGTTAAGCTCGATATACGTCTACAGCATATCGAGCCTTTACAACCTAATTGGTCACTGTGGTTACTGTTTGGCGTGATAAGCTTTAGATACTGCGTAGCTATCCTCAAACCAGTTCCAACTCTTCACTTTGCCATCTTCAACCTGAACTCGAACCGCCCAGCTGAATTTACCCGTGTCTACACCAGATTCATTCGCAATGGCACTCATGCTGCCCATGAATACTGCTTGGTCGCCGTTTACAAAACTATAGTCTGTTGACCAGCTTGTGACTTTCAAACCTGCGCCAAATAGAGGAAAGAAAGTGTTGAGCACTTTTTCTTTTGACTCCCAGTTACCGATCCAAGGGATGTCGGCGTCACCTTCGTTGTGCCAGACAAAATCATCGGCCATTAATGACTCGAGTTTTGCCATATCACCTGAGCCTGCCGCCCATAAGAATGCTTGAGCCGTTTCTAGTGTCTTTGCTGAATCGACTGCTTTTGTTTCATCTGCAAAGGCTGGAGTGAATTGAAAGAAAGCCAGAAGACTCGCTAGACCGATAAGTAGATTTTTCTTTAACATTTTCTTTCTCCTGATTGTCAATTTTGAAGCTCAATGCGTGGGAGATTAAAAGTGCCATCAGTGCATGCTTTGAACTTCAGTTCTGTTTGTTGCCTTGTTGAGATAACTATAGCTGTGCTAAATTTTTGGTAAACTCACTAATTGAACACGTTGGATATGCGCAAATGCACAACATAAGATGGGATGACCTACAATATGTTCTAACAGTGGCGAATGAAGGATCCCTGTCGGCCGCGGCAAGAGCACTTGGTGTAAACCACAGCACCGTTTTACGTCGTATTGACACCTTTGAGTATCGTCACAAATTACGAATTTTCCACAAACTTCCTACCGGATACAAACTAACGGTTGAAGGACAAAAGCTTCTGGAGTCAGCTCTCGCTATCGAATCCACAGTAAGAGAATTGGAACACAAGGTTTTTGGACAGGAATTGAAGCTAGAAGGAACGCTAAGAATAACGACGACCGACGCCTTATCTCGTCTCATTCTGGGTACTCATTTGGCTGCTTTTCATCGGCTTTATCCAAAAATTCAGTTAGAACTCAGCCTCACATCTCGTCAATTGGATATTTCGCACCTAGATGCAGATATCGCGATTCGCCCGGCAAATGAGTTGCCAGCCCATTTAGTTGGGACCAAGTTAAGTAAAATTGCCTTTGGTGTTTACGGATCGCCAGAATATATAAATGGCCTTAAGAGTAAGCACCCCTTAAAGTCTGCATCTTGGTTAATGATGCATAGAGGCAGTGCTTCGCTACAGGTTTCTGAACTGATTTCGGAAGACAAAATTGTCATGAAAGCCGACTCTTTTGAGCCCCTGATCATCGCGGCTGAAAATCAGATGGGGTTAGCCTACTTACCCTGCTTTTTAGGTAACAGTAAGGGAACTCTGCAAAGAGTAGATATGGAAGTGATGCACCAAAATACAGACCTATGGATGATGACTCATAAAGATTTAGAAGATTCAGCCAAAGTAAAAGCATTTTTTAATTTTATGAAAGGCGCAATCAAATCAGACCATAATCGGTTGGCCGGATTTGATTATTAGCGAACGAGTGCCGGCTCTTCACCATTAGGCTTACGAACAAAATGACACAAAGCCCACAGCACAAACAAAGTCACAGTCAGCTCCCAAGCGCGTAGGAAGGTACTTTCCAACCCTAAATTGCTACTGGTCATGTACAACTGAATCGGAAGCATAGTCGCCAATAACGCATCGGCATGAATGTCTCTGGCTGAACCTTTCGCTTTGGCCATTGATGCGGTGATCATAAAGGCAAATAAACCCAACACTATGGTGTAGTAACCGAATGTAGATTGATGCCCTGCCATCAACAAGGTGAACACCACGGCGAATGCACAGCCGCCCACTTGAGTTTGAAAACGGCGGTCAACCACGTCGATAAAGCTTTTGTGTGTGGTTTGGGTTGCAGCAGCAATCACTGGCACCATGCAGAACGTTGCAGAGATAATGTCGACAATCATCAAGAATGCCAAACCAAGACCAATCAACGCGAGTGAAATTGCTCTGCTCTCAAATGTGACAGGCTGTTCTTTAAATACAGGAGGCTTGTTTCCTTGCTCAACAGGGAACAGAGCCACCATGGTTTTTGCTACTACCATGGTAATCAACATGGATACCAAAATTTCATGAATACGCATCGGCATATCCATGGTGGTATGCTGAGCAAACACCACAATCAAAATCCAGTTGAAGGTTGGCATCAACATTTTACCTTTCTTCGCTGGCGTAGTGGCTCGACGGCGCATAAAGTCGAAGAAGAACAGGCTGATGGTCCACACCACAAACGGATGCTGTGAAAATACCTCAGTCACCACCAACGCTGTACTTGCTGCCATTTTGCTGAATCAGAGTCACGCGCTTGATGCAGTTCGGCTTTCGCTTGTGCCACTTTCAATTGGTAGCTACTGGCATCGATAGCAAATAATGGCTGACCTTTTTCAACCAACTCGCCATTACTAACCATGACGTCGGTAATTACGCGGGTGTAGTGGTCAACTGATATT
>NZ_JBFRPK010000156.1:0-1197 GCF_041471965.1 Vibrio sp. 10N.261.51.A3 | reverse complement strand
CATAGCCTGCATAAAATCGGTGAAGACCGCAGCGAGAAGCTAGAGTTCACGCCAGCGGTACTCAAAGTGTTGGAATATGTTCGTCCTAAGTACGCTTGCCGCCAGTGCGAGAAAACAGGTGACAGCAGCCGTATCGTTCAGAAGCCATCCCCTCAGAGTCTCATCCCTAAAAGCTTCGCCACAGAAAGCTTGCTGACCAACATCATTCTTGGCAAATACCAATACGCGATGCCACTTTATCGTCAAGAATCGCTGTTTACCCAGTCGGGTATCGAGCTATCACGCACCACCATGGCAAGGTGGGTTATCCAAGTCAGTGAGAAGTTCGCCCCGCTGTATGCGGCCTTGAAGGAGAACCTGCTTCAACAAGTGGTGGTTCAGGCGGATGAAACGCCGCTCAATGTGCTCAAAGAAGAGAAGAAGTGTTATATGTGGCTCTACTGCTCAGGCGCTGACTCACCCGAAGCGGCACTGCCGAATGTGAAAAATATTGCCTTGTACGACTATCAAAACAGTCGCGCGAGGGCGTGTCCCGTGGACTTTTTAGGTGACTACAACGGTTATCTACAAACCGATGGCTACGCGGCTTATGATGGTCTGCATCACGTCACCAATGTAGGGTGCTTAGCGCATGCTCGTCGCAAGTTCATGGATGCGAAGAAGCTTCAAGGGAAAGGTAAATCAGGCAAGGCTGATAAGGCGCTGGCTAAAATCCAAAAACTCTACGGGATAGAATCACGCTTAAAAGGTGCGCCTGCCGAAGAGCGAAAAGCAGAGCGTCAAGCGCTTGCCAAGCCGATACTGGATGAGCTTTACCAATGGATGACGACCCAGAAGGTGATTGGCTCTAGCCCACTAGGCAAAGCGATAAAATATACGCTTGGGCAGTGGTCAAAGCTTATTCGTTATATCGACGATGGTCACTTATCTATTGATAATAATCGCGCTGAACGCGCAATTAAACCGCTGGTTATTGGCAGGAAAAATTGGCTATTCTCCAACACACCAAATGGCGCTGAGGCGAGCGCGATGCTTTACAGCATCATCGAGACTGCAAAAGCCAACGGCCTTATCCTCTATGACTATATGGTCAAGTGCATGAAAGAGCTAGCAAAAGCAGAGCCCGATATCGATGCACTCCTGCCTTGGAACTTCAAACATTAGTAATATCGCCCTGTAGGTTCATGGGGCGTTTAC
>NZ_JBFRPK010000155.1:1124-10142 GCF_041471965.1 Vibrio sp. 10N.261.51.A3 | reverse complement strand
GGCCTCCTCCTACTCGATTCTGAAACAAGCAAAAAGTAATTCTTATTAGAACCTGTTGAGCGTTTATGAGTTGAAGATAAACTTCTCAATCGCGACCGCTACACCATGGTCGTCGTTGCTAGCTGTGATGTGATCCGCCAGTTTCTTGGTTTCTTCCATTGCGTTTTCCATTGCAATGCCAAGGCCTGCGTATTCAAGCATATGGTGATCGTTTTCAGCATCACCCATGCAGATGA
The DNA here is from genome assembly GCF_041471965.1 of Vibrio sp. 10N.261.51.A3. Classification (NCBI taxonomy): domain Bacteria; kingdom Pseudomonadati; phylum Pseudomonadota; class Gammaproteobacteria; order Vibrionales; family Vibrionaceae; genus Vibrio; species Vibrio sp. 10N.261.51.A3. The sequence goes on along the minus strand of NZ_JBFRPK010000155.1, from coordinate 9,906 downwards.
CTTCTTCCGATTTAATGCCTAAGTGTTTCGCTATCGCTTCAATACCGACACCCTTGTTTGATTTCGGGTTTAGGAACTCTAAGAAGAATGGTGCACTTTGTACGATAGTAAACTGAGTCTTAAGCTCTTGTGGCAACTTACCGATGATTTCAGTCAGCTTGCTTGGTTCAGCGACAATCATAGTTTTGATGATTTCGTGGTCATCTTCTAGTTGAGAAAAGTCGAACTCGGTTATATCTAAGCAATTAATACGCGCTTCAATACCAGTGTACTCATTGTTCTCAGGTGTGATTAAGCCGTGGATCTTGCTGAAAGCATGGACATAACCACCAAGCTGTTCAGCGAGGGCAGCAATCTCTTTTGCGGCTTTACCGTTGCTGATCTCACTGTGAATGATCTCTTTTGTCGATACGTTCTGAACCATAGAGCCGTTGTAGAAGAGTACAAAGTCATCTTCGCCGTCAATCGAAAGCTCATCTAATTTGCTTTGCATGCCTTCTAAAGGGCGACCAGAAGCGAGAACTACTTTCACACCTGCAGCTCGTGCTTTGGCGATTGCGTCTTTGTTCTCTTGAGAAATCACTTTTTCACTGTTGAGTAGTGTGCCATCCATATCAAGAGCAATCAGTTTGTACATGTTGTTCCTTACTAAAAAATTAAAAGCTAACGAAATCTATGGGCGAAAGGATAAGGGAACTTGAAAGTTCAGGCTAGGGCTTTGATCAACTCATTTATCAGTACTCATTTGTTTGACCAAAAGGGGGAAGTGCTTTAAGGTCTGCGGTTGATTAATTTCATCAAATGATTGAGCTGAGGGAAAGTTGTACAAGATTAATGAAATGTTTGAAACCATTCAGGGTGAGGGCGTGTTTACTGGCGTTCCCGCTGTTTTTGTTCGTCTGCAAATTTGCCCAGTGGGCTGTTCTTGGTGTGATACCAAGCAGACCTGGGAAGCGTTGCCAGAAGAGGAAACCAGCCTTGGCGATATTATGGTTAAGACAGAAGATTCACCTACTTGGTCAGCAATCGATGCTCAAGGAATCGTGAATGAATATATCAAGCAAGGTTACACTGCTAAGCACATTGTGATTACTGGTGGTGAGCCATGCATTTATGATCTTGTTCCTCTTACTGAAGCGTTTGAGCAGCACGGTTGTCGCTGTCAGATTGAGACTAGCGGAACATCAGAAGTTAAAGCCACACCTGACACCTGGGTTACGGTGTCACCTAAAGTGGCAATGAAAGCGAAGCTGGAAATCTTAGACAGCGCTTTACAGCGTGCTAACGAGATTAAGCACCCAGTAGGAACAAGTAAGGACATCGAGCAACTTGATGGTTTACTGGAACGAGCAGAAGTATCTGACGATACTGTGATTGCTCTACAACCAATTAGCCAAAAAGATCGTGCGACGAAGCTTTGTATTGATACCTGCATTGAGCGCAATTGGCGCTTATCAATTCAAACTCATAAGTACTTGAGCATCGCATAGTTTGTGACTTTGTAGAGTACTTAACCGTTGTAGAAAGCTCGTCAGTTTTAGGTAGGAATGGAAATGAAAAAAGCAGTAGTAGTATTTAGTGGTGGTCAAGACTCAACCACGTGTCTAGTTCAAGCATTAAAAGAGTATGATGAAGTTCATGCGATTACGTTTGACTACGGTCAGCGTCATAAACTCGAGATTGAAGTCGCTGAATCATTAGCTAAAGAGTTAGGCGTGAAAGCGCACAAAGTGATGGATGTGACTCTATTAAATGAGCTAGCTATCAGCTCTTTAACTCGTGACGATATTCCTGTATCACACGAACTTCAAGAGAACGGTTTACCAAACTCGTTTGTTCCTGGTCGCAATATTCTTTTCTTAACACTGGCTGGCATTTACGCGTACCAAATTGGCGCTGAAACGGTGATTACCGGTGTGTGTGAAACAGACTTTTCTGGTTACCCTGATTGTCGCAATGACTTTGTAAAAGCGATGAACTCTGCGCTAGTTCAAGGTATGGATAAGCCGCTGGATATCAAAACACCACTAATGTGGCTAAACAAGGCTGAAACTTGGGCCTTAGCTGATCAATACTCAGCACTTGAGCTAGTGCGCAATAAAACCCTGACTTGTTACAACGGCATCATCGGTGATGGTTGTGGCGATTGTCCAGCGTGTGAATTACGTAAAGTCGGCCTCAATGATTACCTCGGTGACCGCGAAAGCATCATGGCTGAGTTGGTTCGCAAACAGGCTGAGAATAAATAACTTCTGGTAAATCAATAGGCTCGTTATAGGCATCGATGATGCAGTTTCGGCCGTTGCTCTTTGCTTGATACAACGCTTGATCAAGAACTGAATACAAGTCATCAAAGTCACTTAATGCGTTTGAGGTTGCTAAGTAAGCAAAACTCGCGGTTACATTAAGTGGCTTTTTACTTTCTGATAAGAAGACCGTGCTTGATATGGCGTAGTGCAACTCTTCAACACGCTCTCGTATTTCAGCAGGTTTTGTGTCGGTCAGCATGATCACAAACTCCTCACCTCCTAAACGGCCAAACAATTCACCATTCATTAAGTGTTTTCTTATTTGCTGACTAACATGAACGAGTGCTCTGTCGCCAGTAGGGTGGCCATGCTCATCATTAATATTCTTAAACTTATCTAGATCGAGCAGCACGAGCACATGCTGTTTGTCCGTCCCTTTACAGCGTTTCACTCTTTTGATTCTTCGAATTATCTCAGTTCGGCTATATGCTTTCGTTAAGCCATCAATTGCTGCTTTTGCGCGAACCGTTTTGTTTATCAATACCGTGAAGCTTGCAGCGCAAAGCAATAGAATAACAACGATGTTATACATCCACCTTTGATGTTCCATTTTTTCAATTTGAACGCGGTCGAGTTTCGTTTGATGTGTCAGGAAAGAGCTTTCCAGTTCCTGCTCATATTTGGCGTGCGTCAAGCCGAGCGCTTCGAGTGCGAGTCGATTATCGATGTCTCTAGCTTCCAGTTGTATTGATGAGTATCGCTGGTAGAAATAGAAAGCTTGTTGGTAATCGTCGAGTGATTGATGGATATCAGAAAGCTGCAGAAGTGACTGCGCGATGTATTTATGCCTTGTAACTTGTTCTGCTATTTCTAGCGCTTGTTGAGCATAGTTGAGCGCTTCAGTTGGCAGTTTCTGTTCTTCGAACATATTGCTGATCGCCAAGTAAGCATTGATGCGAATGACATCATTGCTCAGTTCGCTCGAAGCTGAAAGAGACTCGATTAAGTAGGATCTCGCCACATCATAGTCTTTCGTTTGAGTGTATGCTTTTCCCAAGCCAAGACTTGTGAGTGCGATACCGTAGCTGTGCGACGATGAGCTCAACAGTGTTCTTGCTGTCTGAAAGTGGTGAATTGCTAGGTCACTTTGCTCTTGGTTAAGGTAGAGATCCGCAAGGCTGTGATGCACTTGTGCTTTCATTAAATCTGAAGCGTTTGCTCTGAGAATGAGAGCTTGCTCTAGATACTCCGCCGATTTTTCATATTGCTTTAATTCTTTGAGCAAGTTACCCACATCGTTGTAAACCCCTGAAATATCATGTCCTTGTGGAAACACGTTTATCAGTGATAGGTAGGTGTCTAATGCAGCTTGATAGTCACTGCGGAAATGATGATTGTTCGCGATGACTCGATAAGTCCCGAATTTTGGTAATACAGGGTCAGCGATATCATGTAAATCTGATTGAAGCGCAGAGCAGTAATGGTTTGCTTGATGATATTTAGCTTGCTCGTTAAGCGATCGGCATAGCTGGTACTTTAGTAAGGCTTTACCAGTTAAATCACTGCGAGATTGCATTTTCGCCAAGAGTGTTAGAAAGCCTTGTTGTGCTTGTTCATATTGGCCTTTGCCGTCTTTCCTCAGAGCAGAAATAAACGCTGTTTCTATCGCTTGGTAGTCATTGTCGTTTGAAGCGATTCCGTAGAACGGCTGATCTCGGTGGCTCATGTATTGATACAGAAGAGACGCAAGGTAAAGCTTATCTCCGTAATCCGTTGACCCGATGTAGCGTGTTTGCAGCATGTTTAATGCGCGCTCAGGAGAGTGGTTTAAAGTAGATAGATAAAGTGCGTTCCAATCAGCATTTGGAGTAGAGCTTAAATTGGAGGTATAGACTGGTGAATAGTGGTCACGATCTGACGTTGATACTTGGCTATAAGAACAAAAGCTAATGAATAGTAGAAAGGTAACAAAAACGAAGTGATTCACAAGAGACGATCAATCAGATAAAGAACGATATTCTATTATTAGTTTGATGTTGCTTCAAATTTTGAAAGGTACAGCTACGAGGTTATGCGAGGTAGATCTCTAATTTATTGATACTAATCAGAGGTATATCGGTCGCGCGAATCGTGCGACCGATATCGGAAATTAGATGTATAATTTCGCTAGGTCAGAAGGCTCAAGTTCTTTGCCTTCTAATGTTGCATTCCAGTTAGTACCAACAAGAACGCCGTCTTCAGCAAGAGTCAGTAACCAATCTTCTACAAAGATATCTAGTGGAATTTCTAATACTTCGAAGTCAGCCCACTCTTCAACGTTGTGAGTTTGAGCATCTTCTTTTGAAGACCAGAATGGCATCACTTCGCTGTTTTCGAATTCACTTGAGTCACATGCTAGCCAACCTTCTTCGTTGCGAAGGCCCCATACCAGTTTAGTTTCTTGTGTTTCAGAAACGAAAAGTTCTAGATTTGCTTGAGTATCAGCTGTTAGTTTGCTCATGGATTAATTCTCTATGTTGATAACGTGGCAAGATTAACATTATAGACGGCTTAGGTATATGCTATTCAAGGAATTATCACCATACTGAAACGTTAACTTAAGATAACGTTTCAGTATGGTAAAAGCTGGGTACGCCTACTTTCTAATTTTGGTGAAGATGTGCCATTCTTCTTTGATATTACCCTTAAATCCAACAACGGAAGCAACAACTTTTCGATGTAGTGCGTGATTGATTTGGGTGTCATCACTGCTGAATTCAGAATCACCATGACCTACGATGCTGACTCTAGATGGCTGAATACCGTTGCTAATTAGCGCTCGTCTTACATGTGATGCTCGTTCTTTCGAAAGCTTTAGGTTATGTTCCGCGTTACCTACTTTGCTGGCATAACCTTGCAATTCAATGCTGGTACTTTCGTAGCGCTTTAAAAATGCCGCCATTTGGCGTATCTGCCCTAGAAAGACAGGGTTTATTTCCGTTGAATTATTAGCGAAGAGTATATGCAGCTCTTTCTTTTCCGATGACTCGAAATATGATCCACAACCGTCGTTATCGATCTCGGCACCAATTTGTGTATCGGGACATAAATCTCGCGCGTTTATTACACCGTCATTGTCATCATCTTGAAGATCGTAAATTTGAGTGACCGGCGGTAGAGCGCGATATTCGAATTCATCTTCGTTGTTTTCAGCTAAAGCATTGGCAGATACAACCATGAAGCAAAGCGATAATACTGTGTTGGTAAGCTTCATTAATATTCCACCTTTTCATTCCATTCTTCTGGGATCTCAACTCGTAAACCGATGAGTAGGTTACCAGTTGCGTTCATTACGCGATATTTTGCGTATTGCTCGTCATACTTAGCATCTAAATAGCCTTTACGAGCTTCGAATAATTCATTCTCAGTGTTAAGTAAGTCGAGAAGGGTACGTTTACCGATACGGTATTGTTTCTCATATGAGATTACCGTGTCTGATGCCGAGTCTACGTGGTCAGATAGGAACTCTTTTTGCTGAACCGTTAAATCAAGTGCGCTCCATGATAGACGTAGACTCTCTTCTACATTGCGGTAAGTACTTTCGCGAAGGTCCTTGGCTTTGTTGAGTTGGTAGGCTGCACTTTCTGTGCGGTCTTGATCCGAACCACCATTGTAAAGGTTGTATCTTAAACGAACCATGGCAGAAAACTCATCGCTGCTGCCTTCTGTACCACCGGCGTCATCACGCCAAGTTTGAGCGGCTTCAAAAGAAACAGTCGGGTAGTTGGTACTCTTAGATTGTTTGTATTGGAACTTCGCTGAGTCAACATCGGCTTGTGCAATCTTAATGACTGGATGCTGGTTAAACGCTTTTGCCAACGCACCATCAACGGTATAAGGAATTGCACCCGCATCTGCGCGAGGGAAAGTTAACCCTAAAGGAGATTGACCAACAAGTCTTTTAAACTGAGTATGCGTATCAAAAAGGTTGTTTTGAGCAGCAAGCAAATTCCCGTGCGCTTTCGCAATACGAGCTTCAACTTGTGACATATCTGCGGTTGAACCAATACCTGATTCCACGCGCTTACGAATATCGTTATATATCTCTTTGTGCGTCGCTAAGTTACTTTCCGAAAGAGAAAGCACTTCATAGGCTTTCACTGCATCAAGATAAACCTTTGTTACTTCTAAAGCGATGTCTTGCGCGTTAGATAGTAGTTGATAGCGCACAGACTCTGCATCAGCGGCAGTACGGTCGATATCATTGGATGTATTAGCACCATCCCATATTAACTGGGTCAAGGTGATCGTTGCTTCTTTTCTAGTCAGGTCGGTGGTGTCTTGGTTGGTTGCAAGATCAGTATGTTCATAACCAATCCCACCATCTAAGTCTATACTTGGTCGATAAGCACCACCAGAAGCGTCGTTAAGATAACGCTTACTGATATATTCGTTATAAGCACTTTTGATTTCAGGGTTGCTTTCCAACGTAGAAGCGACAGCTTGCTCTAAGGTTTGTGCTGTAGCTGGAAAGGTCAGTGCTATAGATAGCCCTATGGTCGTCGTTTGAATCCTGTTCAATTTGCATCTCTCCAAAATGAATCACACCTGAGTCTTAATTTTGCACGATAATATACAAAATTCAGATGAACCGCCAAAAAATTTACGATCGCTACAATTGGTGCTCGTAAATGGTTGTAAAGTTGTTAACCGATCGCTGTGCGTATTGTGATGTTTTGATGCACTTTGAACCCTATTAATATGTCAATTATTTTTCGTTAGCACAATAACTTATGTAAAATTTGAGAGCGCTTTCGATATTGATGTATGTGACCGTTGTCATCATGGTGTATACGAACTTGTTAAAATATGCATTCATAACTATGAATTATATAGTGTTAGGTGTTATATTTTGTCTAATATTATAAATACAATGTCACTATTTTGACGTTTTGATTGAAAATGGGTTTTAGGGGTTTATATGGACATGACAGTATTGAATGTGAGCGGTGCATTAGCACTTGGCCAACGCATTGTTATTTCGGTAGATGGTACAATTAAAGTCCTAGAAGACGGCCAGCCATTACAAGCAGGGGATGTCATTCTTGAATCCCAGAGCGAAAACTCTGAATCTCCAATTTCAGTCAAGCGTTTTTCGCCTGAAGATGGCGGTGAAGTTGAACTAGACCAAGACATTGCAAATATCTTTGCGGCTTTAGAAGAAGGTCAGGATCCGACGGAGCTAGGCGAAGAATTTGCAACGGCAGCTGGTGAAAGTGGTTCAAGCCTAGTAAGTAGCGGGACTATTGAGCGCGACGGTGAAGAAACCATTCCAGGTACTGAATTTGTAACGACGGGCTTTGAAGCGCTGGGAATGTCTCGTACTCAAAGCTTGAGTCTTCTTGATGCTTTCCGTTCGGTTGACCAACCTAACAATCCTCCTACCTTTGTTGATAACAACAATGACCCTGTTGGCGACACTCTCTCATTTACAACCGATGAAGATACCCCAGTAAACGGAACCCTTTCAGCTTCAGACGAAGACGGTGACTCTCTGTCTTTCACCAAAGCCACTGATCCCTCAAACGGAACTGTTGTTGTCGATGAAAACGGTGACTGGACCTACACACCTAATGAAAGCTACAACGGTGATGATAGCTTTACGGTTGTTGTCTCCGATGGCCAAGGTGGCACGGACACCATAACCGTCAATGTCGGCGTTACTCCAGTCAATGACTTACCTGTCGGTGAAGATGTCTCAGTCACCACGGATGAAGATGCTCCAGTAAGTGGCTCACTCACTGCAACAGACGCGGATAACGACCAATTAACGTTTAGCAAAGGCACAGAGCCATCGAATGGCTCGGTAGTCGTTGACGAAAATGGTAATTGGACATACACCCCAGACGAGAACTATAACGGCAGCGATAGCTTTACTGTAGTGGTTGATGACGGTCAGGGCGGTACAGATACAATCACGGTTGATGTTGGGGTTACGCCGGTTAACGATACGACAGTAATAAGTCTTTCTGCAACAGATAGCGTGAGTGAGGACGGTGGCACAATCACCTACACGGTGATGTTGCGAGATGCAGACAACAATCCGGTTGACGCGAAAGAATCAGTGACTGTGACGGTGGTGCTTCCAGATGGTACGACAACCGATGTAGTTATCGGTGCGGACTCGAGCAGCAACAGCGTGACGTATACGGTCGCAAACCGCGATGACGTCTACAACGAGACCGACAGCGTGAGCGCGAACATCAGCAGCGTGAGCGGCGGCTCGAGCTTCGAGGCTCTTGCTACAGACCCGACGCCAGCGAAGACCATTATCACAGATACCGTCGACACGACAACGGCGACACTGAGCGCGACAGGTAACGTGAGCGAAGAAGGTGGCACAATCACCTACACGGTGACGTTGCGAGATGCAGACAACAATCCGGTTGACGCGAAAGAAGCGGTGACGGTGACGGTGATGCTGCCAGATGGCACGACGACCGATGTAGTTATCGGTGCGGACTCGAGCAGCAACAGCGTGACGTATACGGTCG
>NZ_JBFRPK010000155.1:0-458 GCF_041471965.1 Vibrio sp. 10N.261.51.A3 | reverse complement strand
CGATGACGTCTACAACGAGATCGACAGTGTGAGCGCGAACATCAGCGGTGTGAGCGGCGGAGCGAGTTTCGAGGATCTTGTGATCGACACGGCGCCAGAGAAGACTACGATTACCGACACGATCGATGTGGTGACGGTTGACCTGTCAGCGGACGTTGCGACGATAGCGGAAGGCGTGGATGGCGATAACCAGCCAAATCAAATCACGTACACGGCGACCTTAAGTGGCGGCGTGGCGAATAACGACATCACGGTGACGCTAGCGAACGGTGAAGAGATCGTTATCAAAGCGGGTGATAGCAGCGGCAACGTGAGCATCGACGTTCAAGATGACGACGTGTACCAAGATAGTGAGATTATCGAAAACAACATCAACACAGTCGTAGAAGGAGCAGGCAACCCACAACTGGAGTTTCTGGTTAAGGCGGAAGATACGGGGGCGACCGTGACCGTGGCAG
>NZ_JBFRPK010000154.1:0-3676 GCF_041471965.1 Vibrio sp. 10N.261.51.A3 | reverse complement strand
AATAGCACTAATAACGAGGAACATAACGTCAATAAGGTCATGTTTTTGGTTAATGTCAGAACGAGTATCTTCGATGACGGATAGGTGCTCAATTAAGTTCAAAATGGCTGTCTAGCTAAGGGTTTGACGCTATTAGATCATATTTGTTAACAAAGTGCGATCCCGCCCTGTACGAAAAATGGATAATCCACCGTACAGAAAGATAAAAACCACCTACATCAGACTTTTAAAGGCTTAGTAATAGTTACTTATTCACACACTGCTAAATAAGTAACCTTGCTGTACATTGAGACCATGCTTTGACAATTGATTTGACTGTTCTTTAGTTTCCACACCTTCACAAATTATTTTCACAGCATACAACTCTCTTACTAGCTTCATGAAGCAAATTGAGTTCTCCTTCAAGGCCCCATCTTTATTGAAGATATATTCACGGCTAAATTTAATGAATTTCACATCTAAAACGTCGAGCATATTAATGTTATTATTACCTTCACCAAAATCATCAAAACCCACCGTAATACCCAATGATGACAAGGTATTAATCTTGTCAACTAGCTCTTCACCGTATTCAATACTTGAATCTTCGGTTATTTCTATTATTAACTTATCTTTATTCTTTAAATTTGAAATGGTCTTATATAGTTGGCACCAATCATACTTAATTACAGACGGACATAAGTTTAACCCGTATTTAACATCCCTTTCAGACTTTTGAATATAGCAATCAATATCTTCAATCATTTCGATAGTATACATACCTAAATAATTACCTCGCCGAAGGATAGGCAGTGATTTTAATATCCCCAAATGCTCGTTTTTACTGAGCACCTCACCGTAATAAAAACCGGAAACCGAACCACCCTCATCTATATTAACGATCGGCTCTACTTTGTATCTCATATTTTTTAGAACTGACAATGCTTTAACAAATAGAAAAAACTTATTTAGACACAGTGTAAAGTATAAAGAAAACAACATAAAAAACCAAATAGCTACACTCTGGTAGTCAAAATAGTATTCGACATTAACGTTTGCAGGAAGGTCATCAAATTTATAGCTTAATCCATTATTGACGCCTTGTGACAATAATACTTTCCCATTAACTTCCACTGACACCCCCCCAAAAATTGTGCCTGATGTCCAACTATTATATCTACTTTCTAATTTTTTAATGTTGGTGAAATGATAGTATGTGCCATTTTCCAACTGCCAATAGGCATATGTGTAGAGTTTATTTTTTTTAAGATCTTTAACACCAACACTACTAACATTATAATAACTACCAAAACCATTATGAAAATAGCATTTTTTACCTTCTTGCAAGTAGATACCATATGCTAGGTTGCCAATAGTCGGAATTTCTAGCGGACGAGCTATGGTACTGCAGTCAACCCCTTCAATATTTGACAAAAACTGCCCTACTTCTCTTGCATAATTACTTGTCTTAAGTGATAAATTTAATGCCTGATAGTATGAAAATACAATGATGGAGAATAAGCTTAATGTCAATGCGGCAAATAAGCTTAACAGCATGGACTTCCATTTAAAAACAAAGATGGTTTTTACTTGCTCCAATGTGTTTTTTTTACGCGAACATTCAAAGGAAATTTTTTTTAGAGGCATAGAGTATTTATTGTAACCAAAATAAAACCCTTTCCCAAACTTGTTTTTTATCAAATCACTTGAATTTATTACAACTTGCTCACTATCGTTACATAGAGATATCAATTTAACAAAGTTAGCCCTACAGAAAGCGACTGTATTTTTTACTGTAAAAAAAGATACTTTTATGCCTAGGTCAATTAGCTTACTTTCCAGCTCCCTAGTCGATATCACATCTATACCAGCGTAATCATAAATAACCCGCATTAGATAATACTCTATTTTTTTTATTGGTATTTCAGCTACTATCGTAGCTCTAGATTTGCAATATATCGCCATGATATACGCTTCTTGTTCAATTTTCAGTACTTTCATAACCGATAAATAGTAGCATTCGGATAAATCTAAGTTAATCGTATCTGTATGCATTTATATCCCCCAAGCGTTTGTATTTTAACTAAAACAAACCTTGTTCTTTTAATAATAATTTGAGCTTATAGCTTAAGCGACGACATCGCTCGTCATTGGATTCTTCGTTAATTTTCACCATTTTACTTCAACTTCATCGGGATGTAGCAATACGGCACGATTCAATTTCGGATATATCAATATAATTTGGGATATATAATGGAACATCAAAAACTGTGTTTAGAATAATGTCCCAACAAACACCTCAACGGATTTATAAAATATCGATCTATAACTGAGCTCGAGTTTCCTATTAGGGGTAATATTCATCTTTGTATTTTTGAGTTTACACAGCGATTCTTTATTTACATTTTAATGTAGTTAGTTAATCGATGCAAAAGGCGCTTTGCATATCTTTGTTATAAGCATCTAAGCACTTACCACTATAGTCGCTATATTTGCATACTTCATTGTTCGTTCCTTCTATGGATATCCCGGCTTGGTCACCGACGTTATTTGTACCGATAGAAACTGTTGATCTTTCTCTTGTTATTTCTGACAGTTCGAGCACTGTTCCTGAAAAGCTGAGTTAATTGAAACTAGGACCATCGAATGGCGCAAGAAACATGTTTTTGTTTGCATAATATCTTTGTTTTCTCTGGTTAGGCACTGACATCCAGTTTTTGAATAAGTGCCTATTCTGTCTTAAAAACAGAAGCTTGCTTCCCTTAGCCTCTACTCTTTTTGTTGGTGTAGAATCAGAATAACATTGTTTAACTTACCCAAAAAATTCATTATGTAAGGCCATATCCAACATTATTATTTTCCTATTCACCTCTGATAGAGTTTGTACTATTTTAGAAGAGGAAGGCTATAGCAAATGGACAGAAAACTAGGTAAAGATCGCACCGTATATGCGAATAGGTCAAAGCCTGTGGAATTGGGCGTTGACGTTGAGTTATTCAGGATTGGCGGAAGGAGGCTTTGTTGCTTTTTCCCTAAACGATATATTGAGTTTCAGGCAAACCTAGCCCGTAAGCTTGTTCAGTGCGTTGAGCATTGAGTAAGTCTCCAGTAACGGTTTCGCGCGATACATTGTGGTTTAAGGTGATGAGCGCTTGTGGTAACCATACTTCTGTTTACACTTTTTGTTCGAGCCGCATGGCTTTTGACAATCTACCGCATAATTGCGAACATTGCCTTGATATCAGATAGCTAGATGAGCGTAACCGCTTGCTTGGCCAAACGGCATCTTGGTGAACCATTGTGCCATAAGTGCCATTGCAAGATATCTCAACAATTTTATGGCATATCTATTTGAATAAATTTGAGAACACTTCAGCATCGGGCACGTTAGATAAACTCAGCTGGGCTTCGACTATTTCGTGGGTGCTTGTATCTACTGCGATATCTAGCTTACGCCAGACTCTGCACTTTCCGTCAGTCCCATGCTTCTTGACCTTCCACCCACCTTCGCCATAAACCTTGAGACCAGTGGCATCGTTGTATTGTTCATCTGATTTCGGCTCTAAATGAAAAACACTCTTAACACGACGGTATATATAGGTGTAATGTGGATTAACAAGAGGGGTATTAGCCAGCGGAAACTCTGAGTCTAGAAAACCTCGTTCCACTCTATGGTATCGGTGTTTTTCAAGGTAGT
>NZ_JBFRPK010000153.1:0-821 GCF_041471965.1 Vibrio sp. 10N.261.51.A3 | reverse complement strand
TAAGCTTGTGTATACCTAATCTGTTCAAGGTCCTCAAACCTTGGACAGATTAGTAGTATTTGCACTTAACGTATTGAAAATAATCAAGTGTAGCGGTGAATGGGTAACAACTTTCAGCGTAATAGCAATTGAAACACCTAAGTATTTAGGTTCCTTTTCGATTAACACTCAGTACCTTCTGAAAGCAACAATGCATCTTCTAATTCAACCCCAAGATAGCGGATTGTATTATCTACCTTGGTATGACCAAGTAGTAGCTGCACCGCTCGGATATTTTTCGTTTTTGCGTAGACTAACGTCGCTTTTGTTCGCCTCATCGAGTGAGTGCCATACAAGTTAGGATCCAACCCCAGATTAGAAGCCCATCTCCTCACTAAGTATCGATAGTACGAATAGCTAATCGCTTGTTGCTTTCGCCTTTGGCTTGGGAAAATAAAATTGCTGTCATGTAGCGAAGCCATCAAAATCCATTTCATTAGACTCTGTTGAGTTCTTGTCGTTATCTCAAATTGAACTTCAATATCTGTTTTGCGCTGGATATGCTTAACGCGGTTAAATATCCTATCTTGCGAAGATACATCGCAAACTCTGAGAACGAGCAAATCACTTGCTCTAAGTTTGCTATCAATAGCTAAGTTGAGCAACGCAAGCTGCATCAAATTATTTTCAATTTCTAATCTGGTTCTGATCCGCCAAATTTCCTCAAGCCGAAAAGGCTTTTTGACGCCACTTCGTTTTGTTGAAAACTACCATGATGACCTCCTTTTTAATTTGGTCATCACGATTGTAGTTGGAAGGAAATGTCGAGTAGACGACACTTG
>NZ_JBFRPK010000152.1:0-357 GCF_041471965.1 Vibrio sp. 10N.261.51.A3 | reverse complement strand
GAGGTGATGATATCACCTCTAACTAAGTGACCAAATTCAGCGTACCACTACACTTCGATATTTCTTTCTTATAGAAGCAATAATATTTTTTAACGCGTATAAGCTAAACTCTTCGTCAAAGTGTAATTTAAAAGATTCTTCAACATCTCGTGCAGATTGAGGGTTTGATATTGACGAGTGTTCAATAAGGTATTTGAAAACAAAACTCTCTTTACTATTAAGAGTTTCCTCTGATATCTTATTACTGTCTCTTTTTATGTATATTTTTTCTTCATTGTAGATTAGTTGCAAGCTCTCATTATTGTTATTTATATTGAAAGAACAGTGCATAGCTTAACCAGGGCAAGATCATGAAAA
>NZ_JBFRPK010000151.1:0-247 GCF_041471965.1 Vibrio sp. 10N.261.51.A3 | reverse complement strand
CCATTCTCTAAATATTCTTGGAAGTTAAATCTCCAAACCACTTCTTATGTCGCTGGTTGGATTCTTCGACTGTGAGAGTCTTTAGAAAATGTGAATTTTAGAACACTGGTTCTTAAAGTCTCATGCTCTTTAACAATTTGGAAAGCTGACTGATTGATTACTTACGAGTAATTCAATCAAATTTAAAAGTTCTCAATGTTTATCTGCTCTTATTTAATAAGAACGGTATAAACACAACAAACACATT
>NZ_JBFRPK010000150.1:0-1243 GCF_041471965.1 Vibrio sp. 10N.261.51.A3 | reverse complement strand
TGATCTGCTCCAGTTAGACTGGACACCGCATTAAGCGACATATTGTTTTTCAAAGTTAACTGGGCTTAGATACCCAAGAGCACTGTGCCTTCTTGTTCGATTATAATCAACTTCGATATATTCAAAAAGTGCTTGGCGCATCTCTTCTCGCGTCATTATCGGCTCGTATTGGACGGCTTCTACTTTCATTGAATGGAAAAAGCTTTCAACACAGGCGTTATCCCAGCAATTTCCCTTCCTACTCATACTTTGTTTTAAATTATGGGCTGAGATTAAGTATCTGTAGTCTTTTGAACAATATTGACTACCTCTATCACTATGGATAATCACCCCTTCGGGCATGCCTCTACGGAACAATGCCATTGATAGCGCATCACAGACCAGAGTCGCGGTCATTCTGGTGCTCATTGACCAACCAACGACTTGCCGTGAGTACAAGTCGATAACAACCGCTAAATACATCCAACCTTCGCTTGTCGCTAGATAGGTAATATCTCCAGCCCATTTTTGGTTCGGTGCTGTTGCATTAAAATCTTGCTCAAGCAAGTTCGGGGCAACAGGAAGCCTATGCTTGCTGTCTGTCGTACATTTGAACTTACGGGCGGCCTTCGCGACTAAGCTCTGGCGCTTCATGCTCGCGGCAATGGTTTTTACATCGTGCTTATTACCATTTGCCTCTAGTTCTTTTTGAATACGCCTTGCTCCGTCGCGTTCCTTTTTATCATCAAAGACTTCTCGAACTTTGATATCAAGCTGCTTTCGGTGCTCGTTGCGTTGAGTGACTTTATGGCGATTATCAATCCAATAATAAAACCCACTTCGAGAAACCTCAAACACCTTAGCCATACGGACAATCCTATATTGCATCAGGTGTTCGAGCATAAACTCATAGCAATCTACTTTAGATTTTTCGCGAAGTAGGTGGCGGCCTTTTTTACGATATCTAGCTCTTCAGCTTGCTCAGCCAATAACCGTTTGAGTTTGGCATTTTCAGTGGCGAGCTCCCTTTCTCTATCGCTGATTTTCGCATCTTTTTTGACGGCTTTACGCCACCCATAAATTTGAGATTCATACAACGATAGCTGTCGTGCGGCAGCAGCGACACCGACTTTCTCTGCTAACTTAAGTGCTTCGGCTTTAAATTCAGGAGCATGTTTGATTCGTGTTTTCTTAGTTGTCATTGTTCACCTCGTTAGTGATTGTACTCACTTAACTCAGTGTCCAAAACTTATGGTGCGGATCA
>NZ_JBFRPK010000149.1:0-2254 GCF_041471965.1 Vibrio sp. 10N.261.51.A3 | reverse complement strand
AGTGGATTCCATACATCAAGCAAAGCTTCTCTTACTTTTTCAGCTTCTGTGGTTAGCATTGAGTCGCTCCTTATGAGTTAATCTTCAAGTTCTGCTTCATAGCTCAGGGTGAGCGAGACGGAATCGGCGAAACGTAGAGCATGAGGCTTGTCAATTCTCACCTGAGCGTATCGGACCCATGAATGGTCGATACAAATACCGAGTACGTCGCTGGTTAACTTTTCTAAAAGCAGAAACCGTCCAGATTCAACATGTTCAATAATTTTTTTGCAGATATTTTTGTAGTTAAGTGCGTTCTCCACATCATCAGAGAGGCAAAGGTTGTTCGCGGGATAATGGATCTCCGCATTTATGACGATGTCTTGCTGCTTGGTTTTTTCTTCTTCGTTGAAGCCGATGAAGGTTCTTAATCTGAGATTTGTGATGGTGATAATCGCATTGTGATTCATAACAGTTTCCGATCCTTAGAAGGTAGAGTGAGTTACGTGCCTATTAGAGGAAAAGATCAATAAAGCTCAAGCGTTCTGTTTAAAGCAGTTACAGGGACTAAGTGAAGCTGACCTCGAACGGTATAAGTTCGGTTTTCTGACTCAGCTGATCGAAGTTGTTCCAGAGATGCTGAAAAGAGATATCTAGAGTGGGATGAAGTTCTTGCGCGGCAACATCAACTAACGGTCGAAGCACAAAAGCGTACTCGGTGATTTCACCTCGAGGCAGCTCTACTCCATCAATAATGCCTACTTCGTTACCGTAAAGAAGGATATCGATATCCATCGTGCGCGAGGCATATTCTTTAGTTTCTCGCTTGCGGTCATTTTCTAATTCGATTTGATGCAGAACCTTAGCCAGTTCAGCGATAGAAAGGTCACATTCAAACCCTGCGACTAGGTTTAGGAAGTTGTCCCCTTCAAAACCAACAGGCTCACAATCGTAGAAATTAGAAATGTTCAGAGGTGCAAAGTGACTATTCAACGCTTTGAGAGATTCTGTGATGTGATGTTCGCGGTTAATGTTGCTTCCGATGCTGACATAGACGGTGGACATATTGTTTTCTCCCTTTTAGTTAACCTCTTACGTTGTAAGTCGCTAGGAAGATCAGCTATGGATCCGTTTGATGTAGGGAGGGTAAAAGAAAATCTCCCGACAACTCATATAGAGTTCGGTTCTGAGTCGGAAAGGAGGACTTTTGAACTAGAAAATGCCACGGGCGAAAATTCAGCTTATGAAGGTTCTGGACAAAAGCACGTTAGAGTATGGGTTCTAACGTGCGAGATTTGGATTAGAAAAAGTATCTTAAAGCCAGAGTCGTTTGTTATGCGATTTATTGTTTTGATACATCGGCGAGATCTCCTGAACATTCCAGTCGCCATAATTAACTTGGTCCGCTTTCGACATTATGTACTTAATACTTTCATAAGCGGCCTCTAAATTATCATCGTGTACTGCGTGTAATGGGAAAGGAGGCTGCGGGTAAGCGCCAAGAATTTTAGGGAAAGTAAAGTCAGAAATGTTGTCATCGTCTTTAGGTGAAAGAATCAATGACTGCTCTGCACATTTAGCAAAATGAAAATTAAGCATATGCGCCCAACCTTTGGGTAACACTAGCCCCATCATCGGGTTGTCGTTGTTTGTAAATGCATTCCAACCATCTCTCATGGAGCAAGCGACAAAGCATAGCTTTGGAGTTAGCGGATAATATAAACAAGTTGAGTTTTCTTCTATAAATCCTGTTTGAAGAACTGGATTGTCACTGCGAACAAAGTAATCATCATCATGTGCCATCATTAACAACCAGTCTCTGTTGGCAATCAAATTTAAATCAAGACAGTTTGGACAGCCGACTCTATCACACTCTGGCTTGCTATAAGGTCCTGATATTTCTTCAGTGAACCTTTCATACTTTAAAAAGGTTGGCGTTCTAACGAGTTGCGATAGTATAAACTGTGACCACAGGAACTTCTCGCTGATATCTAGTTCATTAATGCTAGCTAATTTTTCATATACCGGGGCAACTTTAGTCTCCAAATCCCGGTCTAAGTTATGCTCAACTTCCCAAGAATAAAGCCCTCGAAACCTGCCCCATTGCTTTTTTCCTTTACGTGATTTTTTAATGTCACCCGTGTGCTCACAAGAAAAATAAGAAATGAAATTAGAATCGTCGGCCCAATATTTGTTGCTAAACTTTGGCACATAATGTGATAACGGTTTTTTAGCCAAATTAGATACTCCCAGATTCGGTGTTTTTCAAGGTAGT
>NZ_JBFRPK010000148.1:0-369 GCF_041471965.1 Vibrio sp. 10N.261.51.A3 | reverse complement strand
ATTTTCCGGATTGGTATCACTTTGAAAAAGTGACAGATACAAAAAAGCTCCAGCATTTCTGCTGGAGCTTTAAATATGGCAGGGGTGGAGAGATTCGAACTCCCAACACGCGGATTTGGAATCCGCTGCTCTGCCAATTGGAGCTACACCCCTAAAACTTTATCTTGCTTCAGATTCGAAAAAACCTCGCACTAGGCGAGGTTATCGAATAAGTGGCGGAGTGGACGGGACTCGAACCCGCGACCCCCGGCGTGACAGGCCGGTATTCTAACCAACTGAACTACCACTCCGCAGTGGTCAACTCACTAAGTGAGCGTCCATATCTCCAGGTCGGTCAACCTAAAGATTTAATTTAAAGCCTGGCGATGT
>NZ_JBFRPK010000147.1:0-219 GCF_041471965.1 Vibrio sp. 10N.261.51.A3 | reverse complement strand
TTTTACTTTAATTGGTATTAGATTCAGAAAGCAAAAAGGCTCTAGCATTTCTGCTAGAGCCTTAAATATGGCAGGGGTGGAGAGATTCGAACTCCCAACACGCGGATTTGGAATCCGCTGCTCTGCCAATTGGAGCTACACCCCTAAAACTTTCATTACTTCAGATTCGAAAAAAAACCTCGCACTAGGCGAGGTTATCGAATAAGTGGCGGAGTGGAC
>NZ_JBFRPK010000146.1:0-2057 GCF_041471965.1 Vibrio sp. 10N.261.51.A3 | reverse complement strand
TCCACCATGGCCATCTTCTACTTGATAAGTGATAGCGATTTGTTGCGACTGACCATTGGCCAAATGGTTAAATGCGGGATTGGTGGCATCAACAATTAATGTATGACCATCAGTATCTAAGGTAATGCCCGTTGGAAGTTGGCCCGACTGAGGTTGACCATCGATGGCATATTCAAGGTGACTGATGGTTAAAGCGTCGCCGTCTTTGTCTGTGGCACCTACTAGCAGATTGAGGGTGTGATGATTATCGGCCCCCTCACTGACACTGTCGGTTAAAGGCGTCACATCAGGGTTGTCGTTAACCGCAGCTAAGTTGGTGGTTGCGCCGGTGTGTGTTACACCACCGTGTGCATCTTTGACGTCATAGCTAAAGTGCACCGCGCCGTTGTAGTCTTTTTCTGGGGTAAACGTAAACGTACCATCGGCATTGTTTAGAATAGAGCCATGGTCAGCATGTAGGTTTTCAATGGTTAGTTTACCGGCGTCATTGGCATCCACATCGACGGTATTCGCTAATAGTTGCGCGGTGGTTAAGGTTTGGCGTGTATCTTCACTGCCATTTGCAAGCACCACTTCAGATGAACAGTAAGGTCTGTCGTTACTGCCGTGAATGGTGATGACAATATCGTGTGTTGTACCATCTTTTGAATGGACTGTAATCGTATCGGTTAAGCTTTGCCCTTCACCAAGTTGGTCAATTGCAGTGCCACGCGTTGTGGGTCTAGCACCTATACCTGATAGATGCCCAGCATCGGCATGGTAATGCCAGGTGCCATCGGTGAGTAAGATTAGATCGCCATAGGTGCCGTGATAGTCGTAACCATTGCTGCCTTGGCGTTCAAATCCTGACTCGCCTACATCGGGGTCTGTGATGGTCAGCTTGCCATCAGCATAGAGTGTTGTATTGCCAAGTGTGGCGATGCCTGAGTGAGCATAGTCGGGTGACATGTCGACACCCGCGCTGTTTTCGGTTATTGAACCAGTATCAACGCCAGCGATTTGGGCTTTATCGCCAACAGCCGAGAGCGTCGTTGATGCGCCAGTGTGGGTCACACCACCGTGGGCATCTTTGACGTCATAGCTAAAGTGCACATCGCCGTTATAGTCTTTCTCTGGGGTAAAAGTAAACGTGCCATCGGCATTGAAGGCAATAGCACCGTGGTCAGCCTGTAGGTTTTCAATGGATAATTTGCCAATGTCGTTGTCGTCAACATCGCTAGAATTGGCCAGTAGCTGTGCAGGGGTGAGGACTATCTGGGTATCTTCCAAGCCATTCGCTAAACGTACTTCAGCTGACGCAACTGGCGCATCATTGGTGCCATGAACGGTCACTGTGATATCTTTTTTAGCACTGCCATCAATAGATTCAACGGTAAAGGTTTGCTGGAAGCTTTCCCCTGCGCCTAAATGTTGGACTTTATCATTGTCAATATCGTATGACCAATGGCCCTTTGCGTTGATATTGAACCGACCACCTTCGGCGGTGGTGATGGTTTGTGCAATAAAACCGGCTTGGTCGTGATCGGGGTCAATGACCTGTAACGTGCCGCCACTGCTGAGCTGATTAGTGGTATTGCCAAAGGAAGTGTGATCTTCGTAAACATGATTATTGAGGCTGGAGTAGGGCGTTACTTCAATTTTTGCTTGGTTATCTTCACCGGTCACCTTCACCATAATGGTGAGCTTCTGACCATCATTGGTTTCGACTTCGTAGGGGAGCTCCATCGACTCGCCAGCATGTAGGCTACCAATGAGATCGTCCGCATGACGATTGGTAACAGCTTCTAATCTGAATTGATAAGTGCCATTAGGCCAAACATCAAGGTGACCAGGCTCAAACCCTTGGCCTAAATACTTCCCGCTAAAAACAAACTGAGTGTTATCACCACTATCAGGGTCAATTAGCTGAAGCTGGCCTCTATAGAATTTAAATTCACTATCCAGCGCTTGTGTTTCAGTGAGCTGAATGACATTAGAAACCAGTGTGGCTTTATCATCTGTCCCGGCAATCGTAAGCGTGGCGGTTTGTTGCGTACTTCCACCATGGCCATCTTCTA
>NZ_JBFRPK010000145.1:0-460 GCF_041471965.1 Vibrio sp. 10N.261.51.A3 | reverse complement strand
AAATTTATTTTCACTTTTTTGAAAGGTGAATACAAAAGGTATCGTTACTTGCATTAGCAAATAACAACCTCAACAGTGTACTAATCTGTTGATGACAATTTGTTGGAGGGATGGCTGAGTGGTCGAAAGCACCGGTCTTGAAAACCGGCAACCGTTAATAGCGGTTCTAGGGTTCAAATCCCTATCCCTCCACCACTCTTAAAGATTAAACCGCTGTTTTTACAGCGGTTTTTTCGTATCTAAAGCCTCGAAAATCATCTCGCACAGAAAGGTAGCACAGATGTACTTATTGAGACTTCCAAATAGCGTATACTACACACGCATCGCCACCCCACTTTCACTGCGTAGCAGCGGTTATCCCAAAGAGTTTAAATTCTCTCTTCTAACTCGTGAACGTAAAGTCGCTTACCTGAGAAATATCGAACAGGTTCAATTATACTAATCCGGAAAATTAACTGAT
>NZ_JBFRPK010000144.1:0-7442 GCF_041471965.1 Vibrio sp. 10N.261.51.A3 | reverse complement strand
AGGTCGCACGGACAGAAATGAGTTTCAAGAAATCAAATATTAGCAAGTAATGAATAACGATAGGTATGGAAAATCGTTTAATTTAGTATCCAGTCGTGTTGGGAAGAACAACATGTACTATAGTATCAACTATGACTATTTAGTGGTGGAACTTCACCAAATTGAGTAATGTAAGATGTAAGAAACTTTTCTTCTAAACTCCTTGGTTCATTAGAAATGAAGAAAGAGATGATTAGATCTTCCTTTGGGTAAACCACATTCCAAGCTTTATTACTATTGTACCGCACAGCACAATCATGCTTTTTTTGTTTGTATTTCCCATCAAATGCCCTTGCTAAATCGCCTGTTCGATGAGTAAATTCTTTGGCCATACCAATATAAAGAATCCCTGTTGAATCATTGCCTAAACATCTAGGAATTACGGAGGGTGTTGAACCGTTTTGCTTAAAGCTACGTAAAATATATACTCCGCCATTGTTATTAAAGTACTTTTCGTCTACTAGGTTGTAAAACTGTTCACTCGGCAATGTGAGTGTTGACAATCTTTCTTTGAAATTTTCATTATCAAAATTTATCATAGTTATTCCTCTAGTACGTGTAACACTAACGGCAGGCGAAAATAGCGTGGCTTTGTAACAAAAAGCGTGACAGTTTTGACTTTATGGTTGCCTATGCTTGTTAAATATTTCGCATGCCATAGTGAGACTATCTATGCAGTTAGGGGATAATCTGAGCATTATTTACAGGGGTATCATCACAGTCATTTTCCAGCATTAGATTCTTGCGCATCTATGTAAGCGACCTGTGGGTTCATGAAGCGTATACACTCAAATTAGTAATATTAAGCCTTACAAAATATCAACAAATGCTAGTTGTTTATTTCTTCAAAAAACAACTACGTAGAACTCAAAATCATCCGTCATATCAAATGAAAACATGACAGTCGAAAAAACGTCATCTTCTAGGATTTTAGGCATGAAAGTGTCTGCCCAATCACTAAAATCATCCAACGTATCTAATGGCATTTTATATGAAACAACCCCTTCATATGCAGATGTTGATATAAATGACAGAAGACTAACCACTGAATAAAATACTTTGTAGTCCTTTCCTGCGCTTAAAGTACAGCGCACATCTTCAACATCTACTCCTAACCATTCATCGCACATAAAAAAGTTTATGATTTTTTGTTGGATTAACACAGGAAGTGTTTTGAAAATGGCCACGCCTGATAACGTTGATTCAATTTCTTCTTCCATAATTCCATCGGGTTATAAGCATACAATTACGTGATTATTACTCAAATCTCATACAAAATGTGTGATCTTGTTCATACTAGGCTGTGTAGCGTCAGGCAATCATTCAATTTGCATAAATCCTATTAGAAATATTTAGGGTAATACTCAATAACTACGAAGTACATCATCTCGTCCAAAACTCACTTTGGGGCAAAAATGAGTTATGTCACTACTCATTTTTGCCTTTTTCATTAGCATTAAAACTCAATCTATCGACCGTATTGCTCAATAATAAAGTGCTCAAAATCATCACACATTTGGTCATTCGACTTTGCATTATTCGCTAATTCAGTTGCTCCATCAACGATCGATACCTTCGCATTCAAATCCGCGACTGGTGCACGTTCTCTTGTCGACAGCTGTTTGATTTTTTGCTCCTCAATCGCCCAAGCCTCCTCTGGCGATAAGTTACACTCGTCAGCGAGATATTTGGCATTAAAACCTTCCCCAGTCAGGCTTTCGATTGTACCGTTATGGTTCACGCTATTGCCTTTATGCCAATAGTGTTTCGCCAACAAAGGCCCGATCTCTGGGTTATCTGTTAAGTAACCAAACTTGTCGGTGAAATAAGCTCGTGTTTGATACACCGCCATATGAGCCAATAGATAACCTTGGTATGAGCAAGATGCTTCATCAGACAATAAGTGAGGGATCGCCATCAGTGGACGAGGGCTGCAAGACAATCCAAGAATTGCCTTTTCACTGCTACGAGCAAGTGCCGCGATTTTTTCAGGCGTGAGGTCTTCATCAGCTAATTCGTACAGGGCTCGCTCGAAATATGGAACCACAAGAATGCTGCGTTCTTGGTAAGCTCGGAAGGGCTGTTTATTGTCGATGATGGCTTTAATTAGATCATCTGGCACAGGTTGCCCGTCCGCATTTAGAGCGTACTGTTTTAGCCAGTCAGCGTCATTTAACAAGCTGTCGCAGAACATGGATTGTGTTTCAGCATAAGCCATCGAAGTCGGCGCAAACTCTTGAGAGAAACAAGGGGCGTTCATTTTTACATTAGCAAAATGCGCCGCGTGACCACCTTCGTGAAATAGTGTGTTAATCCCATCATAGCCACTGCCTATTTGATCGGGCTTAGCGTTGCTAGTGAAATTAACTTGGGCCGCAACCCAAGCATCTTGGTCATAGAAAGAAGGGATAGGGCCATGGCAGAAGCCATTAGGGTATTTTCCTTTGCGATCAAGTAAATCGAGTTTCAATGTCGCTTGAGAGTATTCAATGTTGAGGCGACCAAAAGATTCAATCCAGCGTCGAAGTGACTTTGAGAACGGAACATAAGGATCAAGATCATTCATAACGTCACCTGCAAAAGAGTAGGTAAAGTTATGGGCTTGAAGTGCATTCTCGCCTTTTTGTTCTGCCAAATTGGCTAGGCTTTGCTGATGGCCATCACGCGTGCGTGCTTCGAAGTCATCCAGAATCGTAAACAGTTGTTCTGTCGTCATCTGTTCGGTTTTTACCACCGAGTAATCAAAGAAGGTTTTAAACCCCAGTGATTGAGCAAATTGGTTACGTTTTTTGATCAGCTCAATAAAGCCGTTAACCAGCAGCCATTGCTCTAAATCTAATAATGCTTGATGTGCAGAAAGCCTAACTTGTTCATTACCATTACTTCTAACGGCTGAACCTAAAACGGGCAGCGATCCTTCTGTTTCATCACCTGTTTCATTTACGTAAGTCATTACATGATTCTGTTTTTTCTCAAACAGTTCAGCCTCAAACTTTATGAGATCGGATTTAAGCTTCTGTGACTGCTCAGACTCAATAGTGTGAGATCTAAAGGTCGCCAACCAACCATTCAAGCCTGTCAGCGTACTCTCTTTTTCGAGAGGATCTTGAATTTCATCAATAGCAGCGAGTTGCGTTTCGATAGCAGTAATCTGTTCGGCAGAGCTTAGAAATTCCGTCCACTGAGTCTGTGCGAGTGTCGAACCATCGTGGTCGTCACTGATACCCATATATGTATCCCAAAAGAAGTCTTCTTTCGCTTTATGAGTCGCAAGATACTTTTGATTCAATTGGTTGAGATAGTTCGTTGCAGTCATGACATTCCTTGAAATTTAACCAGTAATTTCAACATTATGACACATTCATTGAATGTATTTTGTGATGTTAAGTATAACGGCATAGAAGTTACCTTTTCATCAAGTCGTTTTGAACCAATACGGCTTCATCAGCTTGCCGCCAGAAGCTATTCAACGTAACAAAGTCAGATTGTCGCTTGAAGAGCCTGCTATTGAAGGTGGCTACAAGTAATGGGTATGTCATGTTGTAACTGTTGTGGGAGAGTGATATTCTCTCTTTCGTAATGGTTCTCAACGTGACGGATTACGTTATTCGGTGATGAAATTATCTAGCGGGCATGTATGCCCGTTTTTTTTCGCCTAAAATTTGCGACTCGAGCAGTTGTTTGTCGTTTGGTCACGTATAATGGACACTTCATATAGCGCTAAATAAGCCCAGTCGATGAAAATCTTTCAAGTTCTAATCTTGCCTCTAATGCTGTCCCTCAATGCTATTTCATTTTCAGCGCAAGCAACCGAAAGCTGGTGGCTAAGAACAGTATTTAACAGCAGCCCAAGTCTGCCGAATTCTCAAAACTATATTAATGATATCGAGTTGATGGATTGTGGTGAGATCGAAGGTACTTTGTTGTGCAGTGACTTAACCCAATATTACGACCTGGATGTGTATGTTGAACTGGAGTTGGGGGACTCAAGTGTCGAAACGGTTCTCTTAAACCTGCCATATTCGGACCTAAGTTACACAAAGCTTCAGGCATACCTTCGCCAAGATGGCTTTGCTCTCAGTTCAATTCGTATTGGTGAAGATGAATTCGATGTTACAGCTCAACTCGAACAAGCTCGAAATGAAGGTGTTGGTTTCGATAAGGTGGATAAACAGCTGGTCGAATTCATCAACGCGCCTCACGGTTCAGCAGAGCAACTGAGTGTGTGGAATGTGCCTAGCTTATCTTCTTCTAGCTCTACTTCTCCTTGGATTCAGTTACAGAGTGATGGTGACAACTTAACGGTTGAACTTAATCGTTTTTAATTGCTCAAATTTATAGATAGTTTCGTTATTTATTAGGCTAAACAAGCCTTTCAGGAGAACGGCTCGCGGGCAGACAGCAAGTTATAATTCATTTAAGTGTTCGTTTTTCTGCGGCTCTCACATTTTTAATAAGCGTTTAGCTTTGCCATTTGTTATACGTTGAGCCTTCGGTAAAACGAGATTAGGATACGTTCAGTATTGATAAAGGAGACAACCCATGGTTGCAAGAGTAACGATAGCGCCACAAGGCCCAGAACTTTCTGAGCTGGTGCAAGGATACTGGCGTACAGCAGAGTGGGGCATGACCCCGCAACAACGCCTGACTTTCCTGAAGCAACATATTGATCTTGGCATCACAACTGTTGATCACGCGGATATTTACGGTAACTACCAATGTGAAAAGTTGTTTGGTGAGGCGTTAGCGCTTGAACCAAGCCTTCGTGATGATATTCAAATCGTCACCAAGTGCGATATCAACCTATGTGGTGACCACACTCCAGATCGTAAGATCAATCACTATGACACCAGCGCGCAGCATATTTACCAATCAGTAAATAACTCATTAGAGCACTTAGGTGTTAACGATATCGATGTATTGTTGATTCACCGCCCTGACGTGTTAATGGATGCCGATGAAGTAGCAGAAGCGTTCGCAGAGCTACACAAAGTAGGTAAAGTTAAGCACTTCGGTGTTTCTAACTTTTCACCGCGTCAGTTCGAACTGCTTCAATCTCGACTCGGTAAGCCGTTAGTGACCAACCAAGTTGAAATCAACCCATTGAACTTCGAAGTGGCTCATGATGGCACGCTAGATCAACTGCAGATGAACCGCATTCACCCGATGGCGTGGTCTTGTCTCGGTGGTGGTAGCATCTTCAGTGGTGATTCAGCGCAAGCGGTTCGCGTTCGTGATGAGCTAGAGGCGATTCGTCAAGAAGTCGGTGCAGACAGCATTGATCAAGTGATTTACGCTTGGGTTCGTCGTTTACCATCTAGTCCAATTGCAATTATTGGTTCTGGTAAGATTGAGCGTGTGAAGACGGCCGTTGATGCACTGAAAATCGAGCTGACGCGCGAACAGTGGTATCGCGTATGGGTGGCATCTAAAGGTCACGGTGTGCCATAGAAAGCAATTCGTATAGAAGTCAAAGCCAGCTAAGTAAGCTGGCTTTTTTGTGTTCGCCTAACATGTTTCTCCAAAACTGTGATTAAGGTGGAATAATTTTCAAAAACACTCATAATGCACTCTGTTTTTCACCAGTTGGATATTTCCATTGAGCACTTCAAAATTCTCTTCAATCGCCCTTAAACCAGAGCTTCTAAATACGTTAGATTCTCTTGGTTATACTGAAATGACGCCGATCCAAGCGTTAAGTCTTCCTACTATCCTAAATGGCAAGGACGTTATCGGTCAGGGTAAAACGGGTTCAGGTAAAACAGCTGCTTTCGGTTTAGGCGTGCTGCAGAACCTACGCGTTAAGCGTTTCCGTGTTCAGTCTTTAGTGTTATGTCCGACTCGTGAGCTTGCAGACCAAGTAGCAAAAGAGATTCGTACTCTTGCTCGTGGTATTCACAACATTAAAGTGCTGACACTATGTGGCGGTATGCCAATGGGCCCACAGATTGGTTCACTAGAGCATGGCGCACACATTCTTGTGGGCACACCTGGTCGTATTCTTGATCACCTAGAGAAAGGCCGCATTGACCTGTCTGAGCTGAACACACTTGTGTTAGATGAAGCGGATCGCATGCTAGAGATGGGTTTCCAAGACGCTTTGGATGCTGTGATTGAAGCGGCGCCAAAAGAACGCCAAACTCTGCTATTCAGTGCGACTTTCCCTAAACAGATCAAATCTGTTGCAGACCGCATTATGCGCAATCCAGAAATGGTGAAGGTTGAATCAACACACGATCACTCAAGCATCCAACAACACTTCTACAAGTTAGAAGGTTCTGAAGCTCGTGATGACGCTCTAGAGTTGCTGTTACTTCATCACCAACCGGAGTCTGCGGTTGTGTTCTGTAACACTAAGAAAGAAGTGCAGAACGTAAACGATGAGCTAAGCCACCGCGGTTTCAGTGTTATCGAACTTCATGGTGACATGGAACAGCGTGAACGTGACCAAGCTTTGGTTCAGTTCTCAAACAAAACCATCTCGATTCTAGTGGCGACAGACGTTGCGGCTCGCGGTCTTGATGTTGATAACCTAGATGCTGTGTTCAACTTTGAATTGTCTCGCGACCCTGAAGTTCACGTACACCGTATTGGTCGTACTGGCCGTGCAGGAAGCAAAGGCGTAGCGATCAGCTTCTTTAGCGAAAAAGAGATGTACCGTGTTGCTCAAATTGATGAGTACATGGACATGCCAATCGAGCCATCTGAACTGCCAGCAAAACCAATTGCTAAGCCGTACTACTCAAACATGGTTACCATCCAAATTGATGGCGGTAAGAAAGCTAAGCTTCGTGCTGGTGATATTCTTGGCGCACTGACGGGCCAAGGCGGCATTGATGGTAAATCAGTAGGTAAGATCAATCTGTTTGCAATGCGTGCTTACGTAGCGGTAGAAAGATCTGTGGCTAAAAAAGCACTGAACAAAATCGAATCAGGTAAAATGAAGGGTCGTCAATTCCGCGCCCGAATCCTGAAGTAATTCGAGACTGAATCCCTTTGCTGCGATATGTCTAATTAACGACATTGCTAATTAATGGCATTGCAGTAAAGGGTGTTCCACAAAATGCCACTTAAGTTTCTTATCTTAGGTTTATCGACCTAGTCCTCTATACCAAAGCATTATTCATCGGGTCTTATCGAATAAAGATCGTTGATATGTTTTCCTTCGCTAAGATACCAAGTCATCGCTTCCTGTCGATTGTCAACCAATATCGTGATTGTGGTTATTGAACCATCATCAAAATAACAAAGCTCATATTCTAAATCGCTTGTATGATCAGGAATAGCGGCCATAGCTTCCCTCCCAAATATCAATCATTTTAAATACGTCAACCCAACTCATTTATAGGGTTCGTATCACGTCAAATGAGTAATAAAATCAAGTCATACCAATTAAAGTAAAA
>NZ_JBFRPK010000143.1:0-2627 GCF_041471965.1 Vibrio sp. 10N.261.51.A3 | reverse complement strand
CATGCTCGGCGCACAAACAACAAAGCCACTCTTTATGAGTGGCTTTGTACTTAATATTTCAAGTTCAGAGGAGGTAATTTCAAAAAGCCCAGATAGGGTTCTGCATTAACCGAAAGATGCCCAGATAACCGTTGCTACCAAAATTGGGCACACAAACTTCACATACATTGGCCAAACCTTACCAAACCAACCAAGTTGAAAATCAGGACTGCCTTGTTCAAGCTCTTTCACTTTTGAAGCTCGGCTCCATACCCAACCACCAAACACACAGAACATCAGTGCAGCGACTGGTTGAAGATACTGAGTTGCAATCATCGCTACCATGCCAAACATCGCAGCAAAGTTGTAAACAATCACCACACTAAACAGCGCGATAGCACCACCAATCACCCAGCTTGTTGGCGTTCGTCTAGTATTGAAACGCTCACTCACTAGCGCAACCGGGCCTTCAAGCATCGAAATCGAAGAAGTCAGTGCAGCAATCGTTAGTAGTAAAAAGAACACAATCGCAAAGATCTGTCCAAGCACACCTAAACTATCAAACATCAACGGCAAAACCGTGAATACTAGAGTGTCAGAGCTTAATAGTGATCCGTCTTCAGCGTAGATTTGAACGCCTTTTTGCATCGCAACAAACATTGCTGGCATCACCACTAATCCAGCAATAAAAGCGACAGCAGTATCCACCAGAGTTACGTTCATCGCCATTTTTGGTAGGTTCTCTTTCTTGCTTAAGTAAGAGCCATAAACCAACATCGAGCAACCGCCAATAGTGAGTGAGAAGAACCCCTGTCCCATTGCCGCCAGAATCAGTTTTCTATCCCACACTTTCTCAAAGTCTGGAATAAGGTAATGTTTTAGGCCTTCCATCGCGCCAGATTGCGTCATGATGTAAACAAACAATAAGCCAAATAAAACAAACAGCGCAGGCATCAAACGAGTCGACCATTTCTCGATGCCTTGCTTAACACCGCCCTGCACAATCAAGATAGTCAGTACATAGAACGCGACGGTACCAAATACGTTGCGCTCAACACTGAAGCCCTTAAACCAATCAGCAATCGCTTCTAGGCCGATAAGATCCGCGACCGCACCAATTAGGAAACAGATCAACCAGCCACCAACAATACTGTAAAACGCCAACACTGCGCTTGGTACAGTCAGTCCAACCCAACCGACAAACTCACCGACTTTCTTACCCAAAGGGTTTGTCGTCAAAGATCGCATGCTATCAACTGGGTTTGCTTGGCCGTGACGGCCTATAGCCATCTCAACCACCAACATAGGGAAAGCAACCACGAAGATCATGATCAAATAGACTAAAAGGAAAGCGCCACCACCGTTGCTAGCAACTTGAGTCGGGAAACCCCAAATATTACCCAAGCCAACCGCTGCACCAGCCGCTGCTAAAATAAAACCTAAACGAGAGCTAAAGTGCTCTCTTGAAGAGGAAGATTGTTGGTCCATATCGCCCGCATTAAAAATCAGTGAACTAGTTGGGAAGTACAGTAATAAAAAGCAATGATAGGCACAACCAATAAATGAACAATTCTCTGATTTTTACAATCAATGCGCTATTTAGAACAACAAAATTAACAAAAAACCAGTCTTATCGTTCAATTATAAGCAACAAAGCGAAGCAGTAGGCTTAAGAAGGAAATGGATTGAATTGAGATAAATACTCGCCGTGTGGTTCCATTTATACAAACAAAAAGAGCACCGACCGGTGCTCTTACTATTCATCACTAGACTCGAATTAAATTGTGAAGACTTGGTAATCTTTTAAGTTCGGAATGATTTCATGCAGTTCTTGCTCTTGTTCTGCCATCTCATCAAGTGAATCACAGAACTCATTCGCTTCCTCCTGTACTTGTTGAGAGTGTTCTTTCATTCGCTCTTCAACTTTCAGCTTTAATTCAGCCATACTGTCAGCCAGTTCAGTCAGGTTTAGGCCACCGTCTTGTTTCATTTTTTCTGACATCGCATTAAAAGCGCTAGAGATAAATTCTTGGTTAAAGATTTCTTTCGCCTTCTCGAAATCTTCAGACCAGCCATTGGCCATCGAATCAAAGCTTTCTGCAGGCAACACTAATTCGCCATCTTTGTAATAACGCGCTTCCAGTTCTGCAAAGTAGGTTTTCATTGATTCTTTTACATTATCAAATGACTCAGGTGAATCCAGGCTAGCCGCGATATCATCAATCACGTCATTGGCTAACGCTAAGCTATCGTTGGCCATTTGTTTCGCTCGAGGTAAGTACTCACTCATGTTTTCGCGATATTTCTCAATCGCCGCTTGTTGGTCGGCATCAAGCTCAACCTTCTCACCATGAATATAGAGGTCGTTGTTATCATCAAAAACGGCCGTATCACCATTCACTTGATGGATTTCGACTTTTTGGTCATCAATTCGTAGTTCATTCTTCAAATCAACTCGACACTGAGCAGCAAACGTTGGCAAGCTCACAACAGCGATAACCGCTGTTAGTGATGCAATTAATACACTGTTTTTCATAAATACATTGTTTTTCATAACATCCTCTCATCAATCTGACAGATTACTATACCCTTGGTATATGCTCCTTTGTCAGAGAAACGTTTTATATCTATTAGGGCGTGTTGATCTT
>NZ_JBFRPK010000142.1:0-1345 GCF_041471965.1 Vibrio sp. 10N.261.51.A3 | reverse complement strand
GGCGTTGTTAATGATATGGACACTTCCACCCACCGTCTAAACTTATAGTCGGTAACATAAATGAGGAAGAGACCATGACCATTGCAACTTTAGGTATCGACTTAGCTAAATCTTCTTTTGCTCTTCACGGAGTAGATTCATCAGGCAAAGTTCTTTTGAAGAAAAATATCAGCAGAAAGAAGTTGTCCGAAACGTTGACCAATATACCTCCTTGT
Organism: Vibrio sp. 10N.261.51.A3; assembly: GCF_041471965.1. Classification (NCBI taxonomy): domain Bacteria; kingdom Pseudomonadati; phylum Pseudomonadota; class Gammaproteobacteria; order Vibrionales; family Vibrionaceae; genus Vibrio; species Vibrio sp. 10N.261.51.A3. The sequence goes on along the minus strand of NZ_JBFRPK010000142.1, from coordinate 1,130 downwards.
CTTGTTGGTATGGAAGCTTGCTCCAGTGCTCATTATTGGGCAAGAGTATTCAAGCAATTTGGTCATGACGTTAAACTTATGCCTCCGCAGTTTGTTAAGCCCTATGTGAAATCAAATAAGAACGATACCGCTGATGCTGAAGCAATCTGTGAAGCGGTAACTCGCCCTAACATGCGTTTCGTACCTATAAAATCGATTGAACAGCAATCAATCCTTTCTGTTCACAAAGCTAGAGAAAGGTTAGTTTCAATGAAAACTGGCCAAACTAATCAATTACGTGGGTTGCTGGCTGAGTTTGGTCTTGTCTTTCCTAAAGGAAGTGCATCACTTAACAAGCAGCTCCCTCTGGTTTTAGAGGATGCTGAAAATAATTTGACGCCACCGATTCGCTGCGTGGTTACTCATTTAAAAGAACTAATTGATGAGCTTTCTTCACGAATTAGTGCGTTAACAAAAGAAATTGAACAATGGCACAGTACGAATGTTGATTCTAAAAGAATCGCAGAGATCCCTGGAATTGGCCCTATAACTGCCACCGCACTTGTTGCAAGTATAGGTGACCCCGCATCTTTTAATAATGGACGGCAGGTATCTGCATGGATTGGACTTGTACCTAAGCAGTTTTCAACGGGTGGCAAACAAGTATTGCTTGGTATAAGCAAGCGGGGGGATGGCTATTTACGAAGACTACTAGTGCATGGTGCAAGAGCTGTTCTTGGGCACTTAAAGCAACAGCCAACCACTTATACTCACCGCTGGTTGAATGACTTACTGAAACGAAAACACAAGAATGTTGCAATAGTCGCACTAGCTAATCGGAATGCTCGAATTGCATGGGCTTTATTGGCTAATCAGCAACACTATAATCCTGAATTACTATCTATCTAAAATTGCGCATGAAGTGGAAATGAGAAAACAGGTAAGACCGTGAGTATGGAACTCTGATTTGATCTTAGGACTTTCAAGTTCGTGTTGTTGATAAGAGCATGCTCAGCGGAAATCATTAAGAGTCCTTGAACTCGGATATATGTCTGCAATCTTTTACCTAAAACTTTCAGATTTACTACTTGCCAATAGGAAGTGTCCATATATGATCAAATCAGCTTGAAAATCAACGACACCATATGTAG
>NZ_JBFRPK010000141.1:0-1014 GCF_041471965.1 Vibrio sp. 10N.261.51.A3 | reverse complement strand
GGCGTTGTTGCCTAAATTAGTTGAACCTTTTCCAAGTCCTGTGATCTGATCATTTGAAACGATTGGAATGGTGGTGATATGGGTAAAGCAAACAAGAAGATAACTAACTGGACGGAGTACAATAAGGCTCTTTGTAAACGTGGTTCGGTTACATTCTGGATAGATGATTCAGCCGTAGATGCATGGCGATGCAAAACTCATCATGGTAAGCGTGGGAGAGGCTTTCAGTACTCTGATACAGCGATTGAAACCGCCTTGATGATTAAGGGCATCTTCTCTCTTCCTTTACGTGCTCTTCAAGGCTTTATCGACTCTATCTTTGAGCTATTAGATGTTCCACTAACGTCCCCTGACTACACCTGTATCAGTAAACGCTCGAAGACAGTTCAGGTCAAATATCGCAATAAATCGAGAGGGGCTATTCGCCATATAGCCATTGATTCTACTGGCCTCAAAGTCTTTGGTGAGGGGGAGTGGAAAGTGAAAAAGCATGGTACAGAAAAACGTAGGACATGGCGCAAACTGCACTTAGCTGTGGATGTGGATACTCACGAAGCGATTAGTGCGGAAGTCAGTCTTGTAAATGTAGGCGATAGTGAAGTGTTACCGACGTTACTCAACCCACTACGTAGAAAGGTCGCTGCCGTATCCGCCGATGGAGCATATGACACAAAAAATTGTCACGAGACTCTGAAAAATAAAGGCTGTACTCCGTTAATACCGCCTCGAAAGAATGCAGCTCTTTGGGAAGACGGTCATCCCAGAAACAAAGCGGTAATGGCTCTGAGAGATGGAACAATATCGGAATGGAAAACAGAGTCTGGTTATCACTATCGTTCAATATCTGAGACTGCTATGTCCCGATATAAAGGACTAACAAGCGATAAATTGAGCTTGAGATGTTACAACGCTCAAGTGGGCGAAATCATGGCGAATGTCAAAGCGATTAACAAAGTCATAGGACTAGGTATGCCCGTTAGAAGCTAACGGCTAGCTACATATGGTGTCGTTGAT
>NZ_JBFRPK010000140.1:0-1190 GCF_041471965.1 Vibrio sp. 10N.261.51.A3 | reverse complement strand
TAACAAACGACTATGGCGTCAATGATTAATTTTTGGCAGTGTTTTCATCCCACATGGCGCCATCTCTCAGCATAGAGTTAAGAGTCACAACCATCTTTCGAACACACGCGATTATTGCGACTTTCTTAGGCTTTCCGGCAGCTACAAGTCGAGCATAAGTTGCTTTGAATACGGGGTTACATTGCATGGCTGACATCATTGCCATATATAACACTGTGCGTACTTGCGCTCGACCGCCTTGGATCACGCGCTTACCTTTGTAGCGCCCACTTTCGCGTGTTATTGGAGCGACACCAATTAGTGATGCCGCTTGTTTATTTGTGATGTAGCCAAGTTCTGGTACGTTGCTAATTATTGATGCAGCGGCAATGTTTCCTATTCCAGGGACGCTCTGCAATATTGTGTTTTTAGCCTGATATTCAGGGCTATCTTCAATGAGTTTAACGAGCTTTTCTTCTAACTTGGTGATTTGATTTTTTATCGTGGTTAGCATCGGTTTGATAGTCGGATGGAGAGAAGCGGGAAGTATCTGGATTCGGTTCTTTCCATGGTTTGCATGGATAACAACTGGTTTCGGCGAATGACTAAGTCACTCATTAGGCGTATGTTTTTTGGCTTTATGACAGTAAGAGCTGGTTTGATTGCTTCTCCATAGTGAGCAATCAATTCTGCATCTAAACGATCATTTTTGGCTCTGCGGCCAATAGCACCAGCGAACCGTTTTATGTGGACAGGGTTTGCTCTGACAATAGGTAATTGAGCCTCTGCACATGCAAGAACAAAAGGCATTTCTAATCGGCCTGTTGCTTCAATAACGATTCGTTCAGGACTGTGACTCTTAATCGTTTTGAGTGCTTTTTTGATGCCTTTATCATTGTTCTCTACTGAGAAAAATAGGTCTAGTGGCCTGATGTGGATGTCTAATTGTGTTTTGCCGGTATCAACTCCAACGTTGATGCTTTGATTGATTTTGGTATTCATAATAAGCTAACTCATGCTTGCGTAATGCGGGTTCGAGACCCAGTCGACTATTCGAGGTTTATGCTTGAAGTCCTATGTAGCGTTCATGTTTGTTATCGGTCTCTCGATAGAGGAGCCAGCGTTTAAACGAACTACTACATAGAAAGCTTTAGTTGCAGCTAAAGCCTGGGTCTCACATTACCCGATTGGAGTGCTTATTATCCATACAA
>NZ_JBFRPK010000139.1:3334-7129 GCF_041471965.1 Vibrio sp. 10N.261.51.A3 | reverse complement strand
TTTACTTTAATTGGTATTATGAGTGCTGTAAAGGCACCGAGCCCCTGCACTTCATGCTATTCCGGCACATATCAGAAAGCCTAGTCTGACGACTAGGCTTTCATCGTTTCCTGCGTATGTGTTTTGGGTTTTAGTAGTAGATCCTTATCGCTAGCTATGAAGTACTTCTCTATATATCGGGAGGTGCTGCTTGGGAATATAGGTGGTCACTTCTAACTCTTAAGCTAAATAGAGCAGAGCACTAATCTGATTGTTTTACTATGTGAAATTCTCTATCGCGTACGTACTTCGCCCTAAGGAGTGAGACTTTATTGCTTGAATACGTAAAGGGTAATTGTCGATTATGTTCGTATTGGTACTCGTTTAGCTGCTATCTAAACCATACCTGATACACGTATCTGGAACCCTGAGACTGACTAAGGAAAAGGTAGGATGCTTAACACTTCAAGCTATCACACTCACTATGCATAAATAGAGATGTTGATTCGAAAGACCATCAAACAAACCTAAATAGCTATCTCGTAGATACAAAAACGCCTAGCGTTTGCTAGGCGTTGATAAATAGTGTTTTGATACACCGACTACAGTATTTGTTTGAGCACTCTGTCGGCTTTTACACGAGTGATCTTACGAATCAATTTCTGAACTTCCATAGGGTAGCTCTCTACCTTATCTAACTGCTTATAAGTACAGATAAGCTGAGTGTGTTGAAGGATATTATCGACTTCAGCCTGGAACTTATCAGTTAGGTGATGGTAGTTATCTTGGATAAAGATACCGTTCTCTAGATCTAGCTTCCAGGCGCGAGGGTTTAGGTTATTACCTGTTAGTAGCATGTAGCGCTTATCTACCCATATGCCCTTTAGGTGGAAGCTATTGGAATCGTGTTGCCAAAGTCGAATTGATAGATTACGGCTAGCAATATGAGCTTCATTCGCTTTAGCGAAACGGCGTAAGTTCAGTTCGTAAAGGTATGGCAAACCACCAATCGTTTTAAACTCTTCTTCTGGTGAGATAAAGAAATCATTCGCTGTCTTATCACCAACAACAATGCTGACCTTTACGCCACGCTTAAGCGCTTTCTTGACTTCTTTAGCTAGGCTAGGTGGGAAGTTGAAGTAAGGTGTGCAGATAAAGATTTCATCTTTAGCTTGAGCGACGAGTTGATTGATACCCTGATTCAGACGGTTACGTCTTTTACCGATACCAACTAATGGTGTTACAGCAACTTGGTCTGCTGAAACGTCTTGACCATCGAATTGATACTGAGACCTTGCCAATGATGCACGAAACTGACGAATCGCTGGTTTCAGTTCTTTGGTCGCAGGCTTGTTCTTATCAGCCAGGTCATAAACAGCGCTGTCCGCAACCATCTGTTCGTGTACGTAGGCAAACATTGAGTCAGCAAGAGCCGCGTTGTTTAAAACGTGGTAACGATCAAAGCGATAGCGGTCATGGTAATTCAGGTAGATATTGTTAAGGCTTGCACCGCTGTATATTACGCTGTCATCGACGATAAAGCCTTTTAAGTGCAATACGCCAAAGACTTCTTTGCCACGAACTGGAATGCCATAGACAGGCACAGAATGCTGATATCTTTCAGCAAACTCTTTATACATGGCTGCATTGCCTTCAGAAGACTCTGCACCAATCAATCCGCGCTGCGCTCGGTGCCAATCGACACAAACGCTCACGTCTAATTCTGGATTCTTTTGCTTTGCTTCATATAAGGCAGTTAGGATCTCACGGCCAGCCTCATCATCTTCAAGATACAAAGCGACTAAACTAATACGAGTCGTTGCGCGAGATATCTCATCAAGTAGACGAGTTCGAAACTCTTGCGCTGATAGTAGTACTTCAAACTTGTCAGGATTCTGCGCTATGGTTGGCAACTGTATGAATGGATTCCTACTGGCAATCATATTGACTGTTTTACCTTAAAAATATGCAAAATTGCGAACCTTTAATTTTACCAAAGGGATAGTACCAAATACTAGATAATCGAGGCATTCTCTAACAATTTTGCTGATAATGCATAGGAATGAGATCTTTTCCGCTATTCAAATAGCGCTCGTATAAAACTCTTAAACCATTTGGTAGATCTTTGGGGTCTACTTGTACGAATTTGTGTCGCGCGTAAAAATTGGTGAGATGAGCGTAAGCAAAGCAGTAATCGTCTTCCGTAAGCGTATGTTGCGCACAATAATCCATAAGCTGGGAGCCTAATTGCTGACCGCGATGTTGTTTTGATATCGCCATTCCAGTAAGTAAACGATTATTTTCTATTGTACGAAAACGCACGACACCGCATAGCTCGTTATCCAGCAATAACGAGTAGATCAGTTCACTCTTATTCGCTTTTCCCGTTGGGTAGTGTTCTTTATAGAAACGTTTAACTAGGGGAACCTTTACTGGGTCTAATTGAGTAATGATGACATTGTTCATTCAGTCACTGCGCCATTGGTTTATCTGCTGTAGAATGACCGCAGTGTAAGTTAATTGAATATCGCCATGCAATTCCATCTCAATGCTAGTTTAAAAAATGTTCATACTTTTTCCATCGATCAGACGTGTGATGTGTTGGTTGAAGTCACCACTACCGAAGAACTTATTTCGCTTTACAAAGACCCTAAATGGTCAGCTTTGCCTAAGTTAATACTGGGTAAGGGCAGTAATATGCTTTTTACTGAGCACTTCGCTGGCCTGGTCATCGTGAATAAATTAGCCGGGATTGAGCTGGCCGAGACGGACAGTCATCACCTACTGCATGTAAGTGGTGGCGAGGATTGGCCAAGCTTGGTTGAGTGGAGTGTGGATAAGGGGTTGGGTGGTCTAGAAAACCTAGCAATGATACCCGGCTGTTCAGGCTCTGCTCCAATTCAGAATATTGGTGCGTATGGTGTTGAGCTGCAAGATGTATGCGAGTATGTCGATATTCTGTGTCTGGATACTTATACAGTTAAGCGATTAAACAAAGAAGAGTGTCTCTTTGGTTACCGAGATTCTATTTTCAAACACGCTCTCTACGGTAAAGCGATTGTTGTTGCGATTGGTTTAACGTTGTCGAAAGAGTGGGAGCCATGCAATCACTATGGCCCGTTAAAAAGCCTAGCAGCCGATACACTCTCTCCTCGCACTATATTTGATGAAGTGTGTGCTATCCGTTCAAGTAAGCTACCAGACCCTAGAGTACAAGGGAATGCGGGCAGTTTCTTCAAAAACCCTGTGATCACCAAAGATCATTTTGATCGCTTGTTAGCTCTATATCCAAATATTGTCGGCTATGAGAGTAATGACATGATCAAAGTTGCTGCTGGCTGGCTGATTGATCAATGCCAGTTCAAGGGTGTGACAGAAGGTGGTGCTCAGGTTCACCCCAACCAAGCATTGGTTATCATAAATTATGATGAGGCTTCTGCTGTGGACATTCTTAAGCTTGCAGAGCAAGTACGTCAGTCCGTTTTGAATAAATTCGATATTCGATTAGAACATGAAGTGCGCTTTATGGGACGAGACTGCGAGACAAACCTAGACAAGGCTTTGGAGTCATTGGCATGAGAGAACACAGTACCAAGCTTGCGCTATTGAGGTGTCTTGCTGACGGTGAGTTTCATTCAGGTGAAAACCTAGGTGAAATGATTGGTGTATCACGAGCGGCTATCAGTAAGCACATTAAAGGTATTCAAGAGTGGGGTTTAGATATCTACCGAGTACAAGGCAAGGGTTACAAGCTAGCCAGTCGTTTGGATATGCTTGACCAAGACAAATTGTCAGCAGTTAGTCGCGATGCTTCTC
>NZ_JBFRPK010000139.1:2224-2647 GCF_041471965.1 Vibrio sp. 10N.261.51.A3 | reverse complement strand
AGTTAGTCGCGATGCTTCTCTTGAGCTGATTCCCATCATAGGTTCTACAAACCAGCACCTATTAGAGCGCACTAACACCCTCGAATCGGGTTCTGTCTGTATTGCTGAATATCAAGCTGCGGGTCGTGGACGCCGTGGACGAGAGTGGGTATCGCCATTCGGTGCAAACCTCTATCTTTCAATGTATTGGAGACTCGACGCAGGGATGGCTGCCGCAATGGGCTTAAGCCTTGTGGTTGGTGTAGCTGTTGTTGAAGCTTTGGAAGAGATGGGCGTAGAAGGTGTAAAGCTCAAATGGCCGAACGACCTTTACCACAATGACAAGAAGCTGGCAGGTATCTTGGTCGAGCTGTCAGGACAGTCTGGTGGCGCTGCACATATTGTGATTGGTTTAGGGCTAAACCTATCCATGGATCCAACAAC
>NZ_JBFRPK010000139.1:0-1500 GCF_041471965.1 Vibrio sp. 10N.261.51.A3 | reverse complement strand
CTATCCATGGATCCAACAACATCAGGTATTGGCCAGCCATGGACTTCCCTTAAAGAAGTGTGTGATGGGAAGGTGCCAGACCGTAACCAGTTAGCGCAGGCTCTGATCAATGCTTGGGATAAGTCACTTGTCGACTATGAGTTGAAAGGAATGTCCAATTTTGTAGAGCGTTGGAACCGCTTGGATAATTTCTTAGGTCGCAATGTTAGGCTGATCATTGGACCTAGAGAAATTGAAGGTGTTGTTCAAGGCATCGATGAACAAGGCGCTGTATTGCTCAAAACTGAGAATGGTGTTGAGAGCTATATCGGTGGCGAGATATCGCTAAGAAAAGGCGACTAAAGCGTTACTATTTTCTTAGTAACACTTCTTCAACCATATGATCTGCGCCTTTGCGTAGAATCAGGTGAGCCCTTTCTCGTGTCGGAAGGATATTTTGTTCTAGGTTCAAGCCATTAATTGAACTCCAGATACCTTCTGCTTTATCCAATGCGGCTTGGTTCGATAATTTAGTGTAATGACTAAAGTAAGAGCCAGGCTTAGTAAACGCACCATCGCGGAATTTCATAAAACGATTGACGTACCACTCTTTGATTTGTTGGCTATCAGCGTCAACATAGAGTGAGAAATCAAGGAAGTCTGAAATAAACACGCGATGTGGTTCGTGTGGATAATTCATTCCGGTTTGTAAGACATTAAGTCCTTCAATAATAAGCACATCTGGTAGGTCGACGCACTTAACGTCATCAGTAATGTTGTACGTAAGATGCGAGTAAACAGGGGCTGTGACATTTCTCTTGCATGCCTTTACATCCGAAACAAAGTTCACTAAACGCTTGATATCGTAAGACTCCGGAAAGCCCTTTTTGCTCATCAACCCTTTCTCTTTTAACACCTCATTCGGATATAAAAAGCCATCGGTTGTCACTAGTTCAACTTTTGGGTGGTTTTCCCAGCGAGAGAGTAGGGCTTTAAGCAGACGCGCAGTGGTACTTTTGCCAACGGCTACGCTACCCGCAATACCGATGATAAAAGGTGGCGCTTTCTCTTTCTTATCTAGAAATTGGTGGAGTACCGAGTTTCTATTCTGTCTGGCTGCCACATAGAGGTTCAATAGACGAGATAACGGTAGATAGATCTCTACTGCCTCTTCCATTGTGAGCTTTTCATTGATGCCTTGAAGCTCTTTTAAGTCGCTCTCAGAAAGTGTCATCGGAACCAAATTCCTTAGCTCAGACCAACGTTCGCGGTCAAATGACATAAATGGGCTCATACAAAACTCTATAGTGGATAACAAAACAAGTGCATGGAAAATACATCAAGCGATAGATAAATAAAATATCTTCCTGTACTAGATGCGGGTTAAAGACGTAAACCTTGAGCTAAATAGCCGTATGTAGGAGTTTGGTCAGAGAATTTTGCACTTTTTTTCAATTTACTATTGCAAGGTGGAAAATCATTCAATAAAATGCGCCCCACTTGTGCCGACTTAGCTCAGTA
>NZ_JBFRPK010000138.1:0-5841 GCF_041471965.1 Vibrio sp. 10N.261.51.A3 | reverse complement strand
ATCTACCCTGCCAGATAGGGGTACTAAAGTATGACCCATTGGTGCGCATTTCATTTCATTTCATTTAGTTATATATCATTAAAAATCAACACCTTAAAAAAATACCACATCCATTACATTGAATAATGCTCAATCAATACTAATATTGTTTAACCAGAGACCGTGGGATAACTCCCCATTAACCTACCGATTATTAAAGATTTTGTGTATGAGTAAATAGAGAGGTCAATCATGGAAGTTGATTCTGAACTCGCGTTAGACATTCATGTCCTTACCCGAAATAATTCATACTATCGGGTGATAAAAGACCTACTTTCGGTATCTATTCCTAGTGCGCAAATAACTCATTCCCAATGCTTTATGCAAGTACCGAAACTCGAACCTGAAACGGTTGTTTTATTTGATATTCAAACAATGCCATGCCCCAAAAGATACGGATTTATCCTACATGAACGAAACGAATTTTGGTTAGCAGTCAATGTGAATGACAATACCTCTACAGTATGGCTAGAGAAAGGCTTTTCAGGGCAAGTCGGTCAGCACTTTGAGTTTATATCGAAAGCAATTTTATCTGTTTATCAAGAAGATATATGGTTCCCAAGGTCAGTGTTAAATAAGCTGGTTTCTTCCTATCAAAGCAATGAGCCTAATTATGAATCAGCTTGCGAAAATATAATCAATTACAAAGAGTTAACTAAAAAGGAAAGGGATACCTGCACATTGATGCTAAAGGGGCTTTCAAACTCTCAGATTGCATCTCAGCAGCACGTCAGTATCAATACAGTGAAAACTCACTCATCAAACTTACTTCGTAAATTAAACTTACGATCGAGATATGAACTTCTTGCTCAAGTAAAAAGCGCTAACTAGGTAGCAACAAGGTTAAATCAAAAGAAAAATGAATTATGACAAAACTCATTCTAAACTCACCCTATGCAAACGATATTTTTCACTCCATGTGATGAGGTTTGACTAACCGTTCCCTCGTAGTCTTTAGAGGCGATGCACAGATATGCATCTTAACTAACGAGGGATTGAGTTATGAAAAAGTTACTTCTTGCTACTGCTGTAGCAGCCGCTTCACTTTCTTTTGGCGCTTCTGCGGTTCAATTTAATAATGCTGTGGACTTTACGACACTGAGTAACACGGACCAAAAAACGATTCGAATTGAAGGCCGAGTTCCAAAACGCTGTCTACTGCGAATAGGTAAGAAAGATGTGAAGAATAACGTTCTACGCAAAGCGAACAAAGTGCACGAGGATTCATGGTCCAATGGCTTCAACAATAAGGAAGTTTTGGTAGGTAACTTGCGTGCATGGTGTAACTACGGAACTGATTTGGAGTTTTCAGTAACAGCTTACCAGCTAAACGGCGTAACCAAGCACAATATGAGTGAAAAAATTAACTACGCAGTGAAAATTGGTTCAGATACGGTGGCGAACACCGAAAACGACCATGGCATGGAGGTAACGGCGTCGCCAATTCCATCATTGGGCGAACACTTGGTGAACAAAATCAACAAGCATCCAATTTATGTACAACCTGAAGATTCAGGCTTTGCACGAGCAGGTAAATATAAAGGTAAAATCAAAGTGAGTCTTGCTGCAGCAGGTCCAGCAAGCTAATAACCGAATGACGCTTTATGGATAATGTCTTTTAGGCAAGAAACTTGGCTCGGTTCTCGAGCCAAGTTTATTTTATGGAGAAATATCAATGACTAGGATTATAACTCTTCTATTTTCTTTATTGTTCAGCTCAGCCCTTTTCGCGTACGAAGTCAGCCCAATCTATCTAGAACTTGATGATGTTGGTCGAAATGCACAAGGCTTGTATAAAGTGACTAATGTGGAAGAAGAACCAATCCTCTTAGAAGTAAATGTCTATCAAACTGATTTTTCTACTGGCGAAGAAATTTTAACACCATCGGAAGATGAGTTTCTCGTCCTTCCACCTCAAGCTAAAATTGACGGGCAAAAATCTCAGACTTTCCGCGTACGTTACATGCCAACAGGACCTATAAAACAAACCGTCACCTACCGTATCGTCTTTTCGCAAATTGAACTAGAAAATCAAATTGAGGAAGATGACGACAGTTCTATTTCCATGTTATTAGAGTTTGCGACTTTGGTTTTTGTCTCTCCCACATCCAGTAAATCAATTCCAACTACTACACTCCAAAATCGCCAGGTTGCTATCCGTAACGATGGCAAACGAGTACTGAACATGAATGGTATGGAGTTCAGCTTCTCTGGTGACAAAGCAAACAAAACGGTCGATTGGGAAGTATTAAGTAAAAAGACAAGCGCTTACTTAATGCCAGGAACAACCGTCAAGTACACCTTACCAAGTGAATTAGGGCAGCCAGAGAAAGTTTCTGTTAAAACAATAGACTAGTGAGGTTTTCATGAAAAATCTCATTTTATGTCTCACTCTCATTACTGTTATACAAACCGCGCTCGCGCAAAGTTGGTTGTTCCCATTCCCAGTAACTTGGGGGGAAAACACTATCGGCGAAGTAAATGCGTATTCTGATGGTATGACTGTTGGATCCATTAACGTAGAACAGCTTGTGCAGGCAACTGAAAAGCTGATCAACCCTGAGACATTGGTGGCGCTACGAAATTTCTCCGAAGAGTACATTACGATAGAACAACTGAACCATATGGGTATCAGTGCAACCTTCAATTCCTCCGATCAAAATATTAACCTAGTTATTGATGAAACCGCTGCTGCTGAGTTTTTGCTTTCGTTTGGTAGCAAATATGAACCCGCCCAATACTCAGAAAGCGCTTTTTGGACAATGCAAAATACATTAAATGCCAGTACTGACTACTCCTTGTTTAACGACTCTAATACAGAGGACACCCAAACGTGGCTTGGTGAATGGTTATTAAAAACCAATATTGGCGGCGTTCGAGGCGCTAATATTGACATTTCCGGTTTTGTTACTGGTGGTAACGATATCAACTCTGACGTCTATCGTGGCGAAGCTCGTCTTTTCTTCGATGAACCGACAACCCCTTTTCGACTTACCTTTGGCGATGTAACCCAAGCAAGTGCCGGACACCTTCCTAGTACACCTCTCGGTGGACTTGCTTTTGAACGTTTGTACCAAGACTTACAACCTACCCGGAATATCCAAAATGGCGGAACTCAACCACTGGTACTGAATGAGAGTGCTGATATAGAAGTCTATATTAACGACGTTTTTCTCACTGAAATTCGCTTACCTCCAGGTCGATATACACTAGACGACTTGCCTCTCGTTTCTGGTACCAATGATGTTCGGTTGGATATTAGTTATCAATCAGGTCGAACCGATACCATCGTTTATAGCCAGTTCTTTAACTCGCGTTTGTTACGCGAAGGTATTTCAGATTTTGGATTCTACTCTGGTTTAACGTCGACGATTGAAGATAACAACTTTAAGTATGACGACGAGCAATGGGTAACTTCTGGTTATTATGACTATGGTATTAGCGATACCTTAACAGCCGGTGCAAACGCTTTGTATCACCCTGAAGGACAGCAACTAGGCGTGATTGCAACAATAGGTTCTGATTGGGGGAATTTAGGCGTTAGAGCTTCAGCACAAAACAACAAGCCCAATAACGATACAGGTAGCATCTACAGCTTAGATTATTCCCATCAACTATGGGGAACAGACAGTTATGGCTCCCCAAACTTTCGCCTTGGTAGTGAATACCAGGATAATTATTTTGCACTACCCTGGCAGATTGCAGATGCGAGTACTGGACTTCGTGTCTTTTCAAACTACGTTTTCAGTATTACGGATAACCTTAGTTTAATCCTGAGCGGTGACTATCGTGATTTTGAAGAGGCTGAAGTGCAATGGCAGGCTTCTACTGAAGTTGCTTGGCAATTTTATAATATATCACTCTCTGCTGGTATAGAGAAAGAAGATAACCCAAATGAAAACATTGACGAAACCCGTTTTACTTTTTCAGCAGATTGGGACTGGAACTCTGACAATGGAGAATACAATGCAAATATATCCTACTCCAACGAACCAGATACCTATCGAGCTCAATTTCAACGCCCATCAGAGGACTATACGGGCAGTTATGGCTATGCGATGACTGCTGAAGGCGAGAGCGACTCTCAAACTTACTCTTTCGAGGGTAATTATGTGGCAAACCGTTTTATCACAGATGCTAAGGTTTCTCACCTAGCATTTGATAACTCAGCAAACTACCAAACCGCTTCTTTACGAGCAAGTACAGCGCTTACCCTGGCTGACGGTAACTTAGCTTGGTCACGTCCCATCAATGGTCCAGTGGCAATTATTGCCGTTCATAACTCGTTAGATGCTGATGTAGAAATTAATGCGGTTGCAGATGATCCTGCAGAAGCAATATCTACCTATACTATTAGTAATGCCGTTCAGTTGTCTGGAGGGCACCAATTGTCCAGTATCTACATTGATGTGCCAGACGCACCGATAGGTTATGACTTTGGCGACCACGAGTACAGCATTACGCCAGGATCACAAACAGGCCATCTAATAAAAATCGGATCGGCAGCATCGAAAACCATCATTGGTAAAATTGAGATCGGACAAGAAAAACCATTAAAGCTCTTCCAAGGTCAGTTGGTTGGACAACAGAAAACGTACGAATTTTTCACTAATCGATCAGGCAGGTTCGTTGTGGAAGGCGTTGCACCGGGCAACTACACCATCGTCATAGATGGCTTTAGCCCAACAAAATTGAACGTCCCAGAAATCAATGACAACCTGATTTATCTACCAACTTTACTTATTAAAGAGGGATAAACCATGAAACACTTTCTAAAGATCTCAGTGTTCGGTTTAGCCATGTTATCTCAACCAATTTGGGCCGCCGAATGCAATGGCAAGTGGATGCTAAACATCGACAGAAGCAATGTTGAATTTAAGCGAGATTTAGGCGCTTATATTCCTGTTTATTTAGAGTTGTCACGTGATATTCAGAACTGTCGATTCCCAATGGCCATAGTATCGGTCAACAATAAACAATCTAGCTACTTAAGTTCAATTGGAACGAATTTGCCCCTTACTATTCTGGACAAGAACTTCCGTCAATTGAGTCACTTTCCTAGCAAAGGTTTTCAACTACCTCTGGATAATAGCCAAAGGACGAAGTTTTGGATAAAGGTACCAGAAGCTAAAGTAGCAGCATCTGGTAACTATAACGGACTTCTTGAAGCCTCTATTTCCTTAGATAGAAAGCAAGAGACCAAAAATGCCAAAGTTAAACTCAAAGTCCCAGCGTTTGTAGCTTTCAACTCAGTGCCAAATGCGCCACACGTTCAACGTTCAGGGAGCTCAGGTTATCGCTTCCAACTTGGTGATCTTGAATCTAACCGCACCTACCGTTCTGATTTTGATCTTCTTTCAAACTCGAATGTAAGGTTAGTTGTAAAGCAAAAATATGGAGAGTTAAAGCAGAAGTCGGAACCCAATATCTCGATCCCATATACGTTGCGATTTAATAATGCTTTGGTAAACCGGAAGTCAGTTTATACCTTCTCAAACAATGATGAAACCAAGCGTTGGGGGCTCCCCCTTGAAGTAATGCTAGGTAACATAGACTTTGCGAGAGCTGGTAAATATCAAGATACGATAACGGTTGAAGTTAAAGCTATGCCATAGATACACGTGATGAAGAAACCTACGGTTTAGTCAGTGGACAGCTAAAAATATTAACGAACACCGTATATGGCTCTACCACTATCCTATGAAAAGAAATTAATGCATCACTGTAACTTTAAGTTTTTGGATATAAGCACTTAAGATAAGAGAGCAGAATTAGTTTTGTTGAAATCGAGTAGGAGGAGGC
>NZ_JBFRPK010000137.1:0-10310 GCF_041471965.1 Vibrio sp. 10N.261.51.A3 | reverse complement strand
AATTTAGGCAACAACGCCCTCAAATACGGTACTTTCAAGTCGTATTGAGTAGCTCTATCCTGTCACGCGAACTCTATATCGCCGGTTTTAAAATGCAAAACTATAAATTCCAGTACACTACATATGAAGATGTGAAAGTGCGCTTACCTGACCACCTTGTTATAGATGAATCTAATTACTTCCAAACTATTTATCGTTTTGAACATTTGCTGGCCTCTGACGTGCATAATTAGATGAAACTAAATGAGGAAGCAACCATCTGACCGAGTATGGGCACTCCCACGTGTGCAAGTAAATACTGATGACAATGAACGTACAACTGCCCAAGTGTATTCGTTTCATAAATGATGCTGCAGTTATACGTCGAACCATAATGGTTTTGTTCGCGCATTAACTGTCAAATGACTACACGAGCTATTAGCTGTTTGAACAGGCTATTTTTTAATAAAGTTGGTTAGACCTATTTCCCTTTCCTTCATTTGTAGTGCAATTTTTTATATACCTACCGTATCTAAGCCGTGGCTAGCAATGCCTACCCATTGTCCATTTATTTATGCCCTAATTATCTTTCTCGACCGACATTGCTGTGTATGCGAGGAACCAATCCTAATGACGCAACAAGGCTGCAATGATACGCAATGATAAATTGGATATATCTAAATTAAATAGGTAGTATTTTATATTAACGGTAGTTATTCTACAGGGGTTAGTGGTAAAAATGTCCGTAATAGGAATTGACATGATGGTAAGATAATAAATTTAATTTAATTGCCAGGGGAGTAATTCATTAAATATTTTTGTCAGCAATTTCTTGGTGATTAGGTTTTATCTAATGTTGTTTTGTTGATGACTGTTGACAATGAATTGAGAACGTCCATAAGTGATTTTAGGTCGGGCGTAAAGTATTTTTCTAAATGTTTTGCTCTTTTTTCTAGTATGAAAATAGCCTCTAAATTAACTGAAATACACAATAAACTATATAGGAAATATATGAAATTATCTAAAATTGCGTTGGCCTTAACAGTTGCAATTGCTGCTCCAGTTACTGCTATCGCTACTGCTTCTGTTACGCATCAAAATGGTGGGTTGGGTGAAAGTAATAGCTTCATTTTACTCAATGAAAATGAAATAGTTAAGTTTTCCCCTTTACAAGATTATTTTAAAGGGGATAAGGTTGTATACGACGGAAAAATATACCAAGCGAAATGGTATGTGAATAATCAAAATTCCACTTCCCCATCTTTGCTCCCAGGAGACGAGTCTGATTTAACCAACCAGCCATGGGAATATATAGGGGATTATGTTGAAGAACCACCATTTAACGAAAAAAATGAAGTGGCGACAATAAGGACAGGAGCGTTCCTTTCAGACGAAAACTCGGTTCTAACAGCGACAATTAATCTTCCATCAGGTGAGGAATACAGCGTTATATCGCGACCACTCCAAAATATTTCTTTGTATTCAGGTCATTTCTTAGCTGAAGCGATCAATGAAGCTAAAATACCTGGTGTCAAGGCTGGTGAATACCAAGAAAATGGTAAGCTAGAAGTTATTGAATCTACCGGTGGCAGAAACATCATATATGGTCCAGAAGGTACTACTATCGATATCGATGCCGTAAGTTCTTTCGGACGTATCGAACTAGATCACCTTATTTCATCTTTACCGTCAGTATTAATTGCGGAAATTACCACACCAAACGGTGCCTATGTTGTGAGAACAGGGCAGTTAGCAAACGTTTCCCTGTACTCGACTCATTTTCTCGCAAATGCAATCAATGAGGCATCAATACCTGGCGTTGAAGCTGGTGAATACCAAAAGGACGGTGTGGTTCCCGTTGATTATAGTGGTGGCCGGAATGCCGTTTTTGGCCCTCAAGGTTCACACCTTAGCATTAGTTCATTAGAGGCTATTCAGCAAATTAAAACAGACCATATTCAAACCATCGTTCCTGCTAATATTACTGCAAAATTAACCACTCCAGATGGTTCAATAAACTACTTGGAAATACCTGCAACTAGTCCAGTGTCTACATGGAGTACACACTTGGTTGCGGATGCGATCAATGCGCTGGGTATTCCCGGAGTTTTGGCAGGTGAGGCACAACAAGATGGTTCAATTAAAGTTATTGACTACACAGGGGGAAGAAATGCGCTATGGGCACCGGAAGGTACTGAATTAGAGTTATCAGTGGACCAGGAGATAGTGCCAGACCCGAACAAAATCGAAATCCCAAGAAGTAAAATAGAGTTTGATTTAGCTAACGCTGTCACACCTAAGTTTCTTGAAGCACAGCACTCAGTGCGTACTCTTAGCAATAGTGAGGTAGTATTAGTAAGCAGTGGTCGACAAGACAACCCAGAAAATGTCAAACGAGTAGAGCGTATTATTGGTGGTGACAATGGGTGGGAAGCGATTTTTCCCATGCGAAATGCAGCATACAGCTATGACAATTTCTTAAAATCCGTTGCGAAGTTTCCAGGTTTCTGTGAGACATATGAGAATTTGGATTCTGACGCGATATGTAAGAATTTATTGGCGACGTCTTTTGCTCATTATGTACAAGAAACAGGTGCGAATGATTCATGGAGCGGTGTTGAAGAGTGGCAACAGGGCCTATATTGGTTGCGCGAAATCGGCTTCGATGAAGAAAGCAGAAACGGATATAATCAGGAATGCGGTTCAGAAATGGCCTGGTGGGAATGTGGTAAATTCCCCAATGGTGATACTAAGTCATACTTCGGACGAGGAGCGAAGCAGTTAAGTTACTACTACAACTATGGAACTTTCTCTAAAGCTATGTTTGGCGATGAAAGAGTACTGCTTGACGCCCCCGAGAAAGTCGCAGATACATGGTTAAACCTTGCTTCTAGCCTCTATTTCTTCATGACACCCCAATCTCCTAAGCCATCCATGGCTGACGTAGTTATTGGAAACTGGATACCTAACGAATATGATTTGAAAGCAAACATCAAGGGTGGCTTTGGCACCACAACTAATATTATTAATGGTGGTCTTGAATGTAGGGGGGATGAAGAGAGCGCCGCCTCACTACACCGTATTGGCTATTATAAGCAATTCCGAGACCATTTTGGTATGCCAGAAGTAGAAGACGAGTCAACTCTAACATGTGCTGGTATGAATGATTTCCCAACTAACGGCTCTGGTCAAGTTGAAACATATTGGGAAAAGGGTTGGTTTGGCGAACCGAAGTGTCACCTTGTAAGTTATCAAACAGCATATCAGGGGCTATTTTCGAACTCGTCATATGACGACTGTATCCTTGAAAACTGGGAAAACGTAGTGATAGTTGAAGATAAATAGTCTTGTAATATATTTCATGTTTTAACCAAGGAGGCCTGAAAATCGGCCTCCTTTCTCTTATGTGATTACAGTTAAACTAATAGAGGCTTTCTTGCTTAAATCGATGGAACTAAATCAAGAAGCTACGATTTTATCTACTACACCCATCAATCGTCGTCACCTCACGTCTAAACCTCGTTACAAAACAACTAACTGAAAGCAATACAATAAAGCCTTAATCAACCGTGGTTCTCTGACCTTTTGGATTGATGAGCAAACGATAGCCCAGTGAAAACAAACAAGGTAAGCGTGGTAGATCTCGCCGATTCAGCGATTTAGCCATTACTACCGCACTGATGATGAAAGACATTTTCTCTATGCCATAAGGATCAAACGAGCGATTCCGCTTTACCCGCCACGAGAAGGAGCTGCGTTCAGGGAGCGAGGACACCCTCGTAATCTTGCCGTAGGTTGTCAGAAGCTCCACGACTCCAACTATAAGTGGAAAAGCGGTATGGTTATCATAAGCGCTCACTATCAGAGACAGTAATGTATCGGGTAAAACAGTTGTTAGGTGGGAAATTAAGCCTAAGAAATTACAATGCTCAGGTTGGCGAGACCTGCGTTATGATCAAAGCGCTGAATAAGCTTACAGGGCTAGGTATGCCAGAATCTCAGTATGTTGTTTCACAACTGATGAACATGGGACTATCATGTATTCTCACCGAATTAAGCATCAAAGCACTTCATTATCGCCTACATTTAAAAGGCTGACTTCCGCACTAACCGCTTCGTGAGTATCCACTTCTACAGCTAAATGTAATTTACGCCATGTTCTGCGTTTTTCTGCACCATGCTTTTGTACTTTCCACTCACCCTCACCCAAGACTTTGAGGCTAGTTGAGCCAATAAATATACGGCGGATAGCTCCTCTATATTCATCGTTATATTAAACGTGAACTGTCTTCGAGCGTTTACTGTTACAGGTGTAGTCAACGGAACATCCAATAGCTCGAATATCGAGTTGATAAAGCCTTGAAGTACATGCAACGGCAGAGAGAATGCCCTTGATCATAAAAGCTGTTTCAATCGCTGTGTTTGAGTACTGGAAGCCCTTACCACGTATACCATGATGGATTTTGCATTGTCATGCATTTATGTGGATCCATCTATCCAGAACGTAACTGAACTACATTTGCATAGCGCTTTAATATAATCCGCCCAGTTAGTTATCTTTTTTGGCTTTTTCCGCACCACGCAACAAAGGCCCTCTTGATTTATTTTTATTGAGTTATGTAATAAGTCTATTAATGAGTTTGTTAAAAACGATATCAAAATCGGACTCTTTTACGGTTATAGATGGATATATCCACTGCATTTGCGCTAAATTTATCTTTTAGGTTTTTTTGCAGGCAAGAAAAAGGCTAATATTTTGGTGTGGCGAATTTCCACAGCTATCAATAAATATCAAAGTATAGTAATTATATTTTTAATGGATAATTTAGAGGAAAAAAAATGAATTTGAAATCACGTATCAATACATCTGCTTGTCTGTTTCTTGGGTGCATTTTCCCACTAGCAGCCAGCGCAGCACCAGGTGACCAAGTAAATGCCACTATCAACGTAACTACGACTATTGCGGCGCAAGATTTCAAAGTGCGTCCTGTTGGTCGAAACGACTTTAGTGGTGTTATCGCTAATCTTGTTTATGATGAAGTAAATGATTCTTTTAGTTCGTTTAACATGAATATCGAATCGACATTTAGTACAGGACTACGAGCACAGCTACTTGCCCAACCAAGTATTACAAATGGTGTAGACACATTGCCCCTAGACGTGACAATTGATAATAACGCAATTACACACAACTCGTCGCAGATTGACAGTACTCCTCCTTCTGCGGGAACTTTTGTTGCTTATCCTCTCGATATTAATATTGGTCAATATCAACCTATTGGTGCGGCGTTGTCATCGGGTGCATATTCAGGCTCAGTACAACTGGTTTTCGAAGATTCCCTATAAATCACGAGACTTTGTTGCGTAAAAGAATAATCCACTTCACCTGTTATTCCTCAAGCAGTGATAAGTCCACTAAAGCCTTATCGCTTGGTAGATAACTGAAGTGAACTAAGAGTTTTATTCTAAATTTAGGTGCCAATTCTTCGTGAATTCACTATTACGCAACAAAGTCAACCAACGAGACAGACATTGATGTTCAAACTACGAATTTTATTTTTAGTTGTGTTGGCATCTCTTATATCTCTGGCTGCTTCGGCAGCCAGTAATAGAGTTGAAGCTGACCAAGAATTACTAATATTAAAGGGCAATAAAAGAAGTGATTTAATAAAGCTATCCAACCCAGTTGACGATATTGCCTACGTGGAAACGCACGTTGTAGAAGTCACCTTCGATGAAAATGGAAATGAACAGTTAGAGCTAGTTGAAGGCGAAGGAAAAAAAGACTCAATAATTGTCATTCCTGAGAAAGGGTTAGTACCTCCAAAAAGTTCTGTACAGTTTAGAGTCGTCAAAACTGCTGAAAGTGTAGTAAAAGACAGGTATTTTAAAGTTAGATTTGTACCAGTTACTAACAAAAAACTGGAAAGTCCTAATTCCAAGGACAAAGTTAATTCCGGTATATTTATTTCTATTGCGACTAGTGGATTTGTAGCTATTTCAAATGAAGACTCACAACCGGATATTATTTCTACAGTGGATAATGGTATTCTTACGCTAAAAAATAACGGCAATGGAGTTGGTACCTTAACGAATTGTACTCTTTGCTCGGAAGAGGAAGATCTTGATTGCAAAATATTCAATGATATTCGAATGATACCAAACCGAGAGCGTACTTTTGATGTGGGTGATGTTGGTATAGACATGACTAGTGTGGTTTTTAATTGTGACTTAAACAATGGCATAGGTATAAGTAAATATGTCCATGAACAAGATTTTTTATCGAAAAATTAAAAAAGAATTATTTTTTATAACTGTATTATTTCCTTCTATTTCATTTGCACTAGATAGTATCGATAATCCGAAACTTTTAATAGTCAGTGACACTCCTTCTGGTTTCGAAGATGTAGAATTTAGAGATGAGCTTCAATTTAGATTATACGGAAAAACTATAGCAGAAGGATACACGCTATACAAAGGTAGCACTACGAAGTTTTTTATTTACACTTCATCAATGAGTGATGTGGTTGAAATAAAAACCAATAAAGAATATACCTGTGCTGATATCATTGCTCAGCAGTTTATGCTAAATGTATGTGGAGAAGAAACATCTAACTCTGAGACAAAAGTAACATTCAGCGAGCCAGTAAAAGACAGCCGAGTTAAATATATTGAAGTTTTGCTCGAAAACAGAAGAATAAATAGTCAAAATAAACTTGATTATTTGAAGGAGAGTGATGTTAACGCACTAGGAACGGTGACAAACTATAGAATAACCGGTTCTAATAATTTGTCTTATTTTAGTGGTTCTGCACTCTTAGATACTACCATAGGTTATAAAAACAGTTTTTTTGAATTTGAAGGAGGTTCCTATGTTGATGGTAATAGCAATGTTGAATTTGTTAATAATCAAACCGCACTAGGTAAAGATTATGGTTCAAATCGTTATATGTTTTCATTGTTAGACGATCAAACAAGACTAGGAAGTGGCTTCTCAAACGCAATTATTGACATGAGAGATATAAAGCAATTTTCGATCGAAGATGCCTCAGAAAGAAGGTTAGGTAAAAGCGGTCAATTCCTCAATATAGATATTTATATGCCAAGCAGGGGGGTAGTAGAAGTATATCGAGGATCCTCTTTACTATATAGCGCTCCTCATTCAGAAGGTCATAGTTTCATTGATGCTAGTGCTCTTCCTATCGGCACCTATGACATAACAATACATAGAAAACTGAATATAGGAACAACCCTAGCCCCAATAGTCAGGACAGTCACTAATAGAAATACTAATAACGTCGATTTCTTGTCTTTTGGTGTTTATGATGAGCTAAATTCTGGGGATACGAATGTACTATTTGCTTTGTATGAAAAAACTATATTTTCAAATCAAAACCTTGATGTCGAAATTGGTGGTATGTTGTCCGATTTTGACAATTTACTTCTAATGAAAAGTGATTATTTTTTTTCTAGTCAATCTTTTTTAAGCTTTGAGCTTTCTGCACTTGATGAGAGTAATTACAACTTTCTTGGAAGATTAGATACTAAACTTGGCAAACACTTTCTCTTTAATACGGAATATCTGTACAAAAGCATCGAATCAGAACTTAGCGAAAGGTTTTATGTTAACCTTAGCGGACGTTACGAAAATTATTTTTTCGATTCTTTTCATATCAATTATATGTATTCAGCTTTAGAGAATAGTCATGCAAATTATATTATAGATTCTAAGCAATCAGAGATTACTGCTTACTTTAATAAATTTGCTCAATTTAGAGGTGACCCACTATATGTTAGCTATCATGTGGGGGTAAGAGATCGTGATTTCGTATCAAATGAATTCTTCTTCGGCCTAAATTTATCAATGCCTCTGTCTTTTTCAGATAGTTCCTCAGGCGGGGTGAGCTTATTTAGTCAGGGTGGTGATTATGTGGTCAGTGCCTATGCGAATTCTGATATCGACTCTGAATTGATAGAAAGCGTATCTGCAGACATCAGTCATTCGCGGGACAATAGCATCAATGCTCTTTTCGGTTCGCAAATCAGGAATGATAAAGGATCAGGCAATATTTCATTATCAATGAATAGAAACAGTACTGACACTGATTTCACAGGCTCTTTTCTTTACGGTGGTTCTGTCGTCTCATCCGATAACAATGTTGGTTTTTTCGACACTGCATCAAGTTCTTCGGGTTTTTTAGTAGAAAATAGTACGTTTGACCCACGTTCTACGTCAGAAATTGACCTGATATCAGGAAGAGAACAAGTGGTATTAGATGGAAAATTGAGTTTTATCCCAGTGGCTGAATATGATTCAGCTACACTCTATGTACATTCGAACAGTGCTACTATCGATGATGAAGATAGACTGCATCATGGTGTTTTTTATAAAGGAGGCGTTAAGTTTATAGAATTAGAACCAAGGAACTATTTTCACGTGGCAGGCTTTATAGAGAATATAGATGCATCTAATAGTATAAAAATCGTCAACCATGAATCTTCAGTAGTTATTAATAGAGACATCAGCGACGGATATTTTCAGCTGGCCGTTTCCGAGCAGTTTCCTATAATAGAGATTTTCTCTGATGATAGATTATTATGCACTAAAGAGTTAAGTAATTATAATCGTGATGAATATGTATATCTGGGAGAATTAAGTTGTGAAACAGGTTTTTAAATTTTCAATATTGTTCTTATATAGTGCTTGGCTTGATGCAGCCAGTTTTGGACAGGTACATTATAAACTCGACCCTTCAAGTGGAGCTACTTATTTTACCAAGGTAGCTAGCTCAATACATAACCCAAGTTGTTCACAGAACTCTATTCTTGGGGGGTATACTAGAATAAGTGTTATAGATATCACTAATGCAGCTCATGGGTATGTAGTTAAATACGGGAACGGGGTAACAGAGCAAGTCTTAACAGATAACTATGGTAACCAACTGCCTGTTGAAATTAGTGTTATTGGCCATTATGTGCTAAGGGGACCGAGGTT
Source organism: Vibrio sp. 10N.261.51.A3 (assembly GCF_041471965.1). NCBI lineage: Bacteria > Pseudomonadati > Pseudomonadota > Gammaproteobacteria > Vibrionales > Vibrionaceae > Vibrio > Vibrio sp. 10N.261.51.A3. The sequence continues at coordinate 1,336 of NZ_JBFRPK010000137.1, read as the reverse complement.
CTGGGGCGGTGGTAGTGCAAAAGGTAATTACTGTTACGCACGTCAAGGCTATAGTGATCATGAGTCTGAAATGCTTTATTACAATGTTGGTACCGGCGTCACTCATGACGGTTATGCGCCTGACAATGGTCATGGGTACTGGGAAGTTTTATTAGCAATGAGAGTCAGCCCTAGTTATTCCGGCCCTCTAACGCCTGGTAGGTATTATGGTAATGTTAATTTGAACTCTAGTACATATCACCTTAAGCCTCGTGACAGTTGGGAGACGTTATCTGGTCATATTGTACTGGACATCGGACACGTTTTCAAAGTCAATATACCATACCGAGCGGGATCGCTTAATTTTGAACAAGGGGATCATCCATATTGGGGGGCCGGATTACCCATAAAAATCCAGACTAACGAATCATTCAACATAAAATACAGCTGTGGCGGTAATTTGGGAAAAAATAGTAATGGACAATGTTTGTTGGACGCAAACGGTTTTGCGCAGAGAGTTCGCATTCGTTTCGACCATATAAACTCGTTGATTGAGCTAGGAGCAGATGTCTGGACACATTATGATGCAGCCACATTTAATCCGTCTCTTGCCCATGTTCGTCAACAGGTGGGTTCGATAGAATTTTCTGTGGCAGACCTTCACCTAGCGACTCCTGGAAAGACTTATACTGGTACTTACAACTTCATAGTGGAAGCCGATTATTAAAAAGCATAGTGGGCTTCGTTGGGCCAACTTTGCAATGAGCTCTGGACGTTTGTGGACAGATATTCGCGCGTCCAGTCATGCTTAGCTGTTATTTCTGACCATTCCTGTTGGATACGCCTCCAGTACCGGAAGCAGCTAGGCATCAAAATTTCTGGCTGCTTTGTATTGCGAGACTGAAGGTAAACTCTGCCGAGTCGGGCTTTCGACGTTTTTCAAGCTACTAGTCACTGGTTGGTTATTAATTAAGCAACCTCTTTTTCTGGATTCAAATGAACGTCACCAACTGGTTCGCAGTTCTTGATTTCTTCTGACTAACGTTCAGGGTTTTGCTCTCGGCGTACCTCTAGAACTGCCGTTCTTTTTTGTAAGCTCTCACTACCCTTACCCGCATGTCTTTCCGAAGGCGTCACGTAGTTTAGTCTTCGATGTTTATGCTCATTGTTGTATCACTCTACGAACCTGTCTATCCAAGCTCTCTCATCTTGGCTTTCATCGTTGAAGATTTCATTTGCCCCCCCCCCCGTTAACCGAGCGAAGTATGAATACCATAGGACGACAAGTTTTTATTTACTTGTCGTGTTTATGCTGTTGGGGGAAGGTAGTAGTTGAAGGCGTTGTTAATGATCAAAT
>NZ_JBFRPK010000136.1:0-18293 GCF_041471965.1 Vibrio sp. 10N.261.51.A3 | reverse complement strand
TTAAGATCCTGTCTATGAGCGCCATCTAACCAACGAATTATCATCATTCCATAAGAATGGTGGGATTGTTGATGCGCTTTGTTTATCGAACCCACCCGTAAGGTGGGTTTTTTGTCGCTGTCTTATGGGTTTTATCTGAATAGAGGAAGTCATATGAAAAAGATCGCGGTTTTTGGTAAGCCTGGGAGTGGAAAGTCCACAGTCAGCAAGGCGTTAGCACTAGCTACAGGGATAGAGCTTCACCAGTTGGACTCTATTGTTTACAAGGCCAACGGAGAGTTTGTTGAACGTGAAGTATTTGAGGAGGCTCATGAGAGCATACTTAAGTCAGAAAGCTGGATCATCGATGGTTTTGGCCCTCTAGGCTCGTTCAACACACGTTTAGATGCAGCTGATACCTTGGTTTATATCGACATTCCTTATTCAACTAGCTACTGGTTTGTAACTAAGAGAATGCTCAAAGGTTTATTTGTTAAACCTGAAGGCTGGCCTGCTGGAAGCTCAGTGATAAAAGGCACGATACAAAGCTATAAGACACTACAACTGTGTCCTAAATTTTGGAATGACGACTTTAGAGCGCAGTTAGAATTGCGCGCTAAAGAGAAAGAGGTTTACATCATCAGAAGCGTGACTGAATTGAATAACTTTGTTCACCAACACTTCACTTAACAGTCGAGAGTTTACTTTTCTTTAAAACGCTCTTACTTACTCATAACTTCATGAAAATATTTAGATTTAACTCTACGTGTGGCATATTTGCCATATGTTTAGTTTGTACTTTGAGTTAAGGAAATAGATATTATGTATGGAAGTGAGAAGACGAGAGCGTTCTGTAGTAACTGTAAGGAACTGACACTGCACAAGTACACTATGTTCAGTAACCAAGCCGAAAAAGCGCCACAACATGAAAAGAAGCCAGGGTTGCTTGGAATGATTTTATCGTCGCTAGCTTCAAGTGGCGGAAACGGTGACTATAAATGTACAAAGTGTGGAACCAATTTACGTACACCGGACAACCTTGATTAGCCTTTAACCTACTTAATACTTCAACATTCTTCTTCTTTAATTATCCGTTTTCATTTGATAATAATTCAAATTGTACCGTGTTTTTCATTGAATGAACTTCTAGTAGTCTATGCGAATAGTTAATTATTGGGCATTCAAATGACACAGTATCAGTTCCAACAAGGGCATATTCGCCCACCTTCAGAAGCGGATAGCTTATTGATTCGCACCACCCAAGGTTGTCCTTGGAACAAATGTAAATTCTGTACGCTGTTTGAGGGGATGGAGTTTGCAATTCGTCCCGTTGAAGAGATTAAGAAAGACATTTGGGCTGCGAAAGCATTCTATAAGAACCGTAAATTTGAGACCTGTTTTCTGCAAGACGGTGATTCATTCACTATGGATACCGAAGACTTGCTGGATGTGTTGAATACACTCAAACAAGCCTTCCCAGAGTTAAAGCAGATCAGCTCTTATGGACGAGCGCAAAGCATGACTAAGAAGTCGCCTGAAGAGATGAAAGCCATCTGTGATGCAGGGCTCAACATGCTTTATTGCGGTATGGAATCGGGTTCTATTGATGTTCTCAAATTGATGAAAAAAGGCATTACTCCGAAATCTATTTTGAAATCGACCGAATACGCGAAGCAAGCGGGTATGAAGATGATGACCTTCATTATCCTTGGCTTGGGTGGTAAAGAATATTCGGCGCAGCATGTTGAAGAAACGGCGGCCTTACTTAACCAAATCAACCCAGATGAAATACGCATTCTGTCGCTTGCTGTGAAGCCTGGAACCGAATTGGATGAACTGGTGCAGAATGGAGAGTTCACGCCACTTAGCGAACGTGAAATGCTTGAAGAACAATATCAATTGATCAGTAAACTAAACCGCGTGACGGGCAACTATGGTAACTATCACGGTATTAATTTGTTGATGGAACTGAACGGACAGCTGCCACAGGATAAAGCGAAGTTCTTAGCGACAATAGACCGTTTCAATATGATGAGTGAGAATGACCAGAATAACTTTATCTTGGGACGTCGCATTCATTACTACGCCGCATTGAAAGACATGGATAACCAACTTATGTACGATTCTGTACAAAGAGAGCTTAATCGCATTCAAAAGCAAAATCCCGATGAACTCGACAATGTGTTTTACCAACTCCGTCAACGCATGATCTAGCAGCAAGGACTAATAACATGAATAACCTCGTTAACTGGCAAATCAGAAATGAAAATCCGGAACATCGATCTTTGGAAAACGGCGTGCTGACGATGCAAGTGCAAGAGGGCAATATCTTTGGTGCGGGTTCAGCTGATGTTGATAATATCTTCGTTCATCCAGTATCTAGCTCGGATTACAGCACAGAAGTGACGGTTCAATTAGATCCAAACCTCGCATTTGAACAAGCTGGGTTAGGTATTTACTGGGATAACGACAACTACATTAAAGTGAGCAAAGAGATGTTCATGGGCGAGCGTTCATTGGTGTTCGTTGTAGAACAAAATGGTCAGCCACAGATCAAGGAACGTCTGTTGTTTAGTGAATCTAGTGTGTCGGTAAAGCTCGTCAAACAAGGCGGAAAAGTCGGCGCTCATTTCCGCCCGTTAGAAAAACAACAATGGCAGGAAGTGATCACGTTTGATTCGTTAGTAGGCAGTGAACAGGGTGTGATGCTTTATACGTTCAGTGGCAGTAAGGCGACGCCTAATTTCGCCAAATTTAGTGGCTTTAGTTTGTCTGACGCCTAATAATTTGTCTTACGCTGAATAAGCTTGCTTAGCGTATAAAAAAACGGACCGATATTGCTACCGGTCCGTTTTTAAATTCTTCAAGTCAAAGCGCTTATGCACAGCACTTCTTGTATTTCTTACCGCTGCCGCAAGAACATGGGTCGTTACGGTTAGGGGTCTTTTCAAACGTCATCGTTTTTGGCTTGTTCAGTAGAGTATCAAGCTCGATGGTGTTCTCTTCTTTGTCTGCGTCGACTGTAACAGTAACGAAGATAGTATTTTCAGCGGCTAGTGCTTCAACTTCTGCTTTGCGCGCTTCAGTTTGAACCATTACTGCGATTGGAGATTCTTCAGTACCCGCTTTCACATCGCGGTTTACGTTGTAGCCAGCAAGAACGTGGTTCTGTCTTGTTTCGATACGGCCTTTGAAAAATAGTTTCGACATTGGGTACTCATTAAAAATGTTGAATGGCGCTATTTTTAACGGCGATAGCGCAATGGAGCGGGGATTATACGCATATATTGCAATTGATAAAGCAGTGATGTGAGCAAACACTGTTTGGTTTTTGTTTGCTAGTAACGGTTTGTTCTCTAGCTTTGCTTCTATTCGACAAATTTCGAAATTCAAGACAATAAAATTGCCCTAAATAGGCTTATGAATGATAAATTCAAATTACTAATCGAAACAAAGAGATAGTGTATGAAGTTAGATGCCATCCTGTGGGATTACGATGGAACCATAGTCAATTCCGTTCCAAAGAATATCGCAATCACAAAAGACATTATCTCTTTAGTCGCGCCACACTTGTCAGGTGATAACTTACCTAAATATTTGCTCAGCGAAGCGCTTTATCATGAAGCCAACCACGGGGCTAAAAACTGGCAAGCCTTATATGTCGATTATTACGGTTTATCACACGATGAAATGTTGATCGCTGGTGGAATGTGGGCAGAGCATCAAGAGAAAAACCAAACAGCCGTTGCCTTGTCTGAAGGAATGGAAACCGTGGTTAATCAGTTTGCTCATCTTCCACATGGGATCTGCTCTCAAAACTCTCAATTGAATATTCGTGGTGTGCTCGACAGTTATGGCATTGGTGATTTGTTTAAATCGGTCGTGGGCTATGACGATGTCTCGAACGGTAACCAAAAACCCCATCCATTTGGTGGTGTGAAATGTGTCGAGAACATATTTGGCGCCGATCCGACTAACGAGCTTTGTTTGATGTACATCGGTGACCATGAAGCGGACACACAGTTTGCTCGCAATATTGAAGCCGCGCTGGGTAACAATGCAAAAGTGATTGCCGTAGCCGCAGGTTATAGCCGATCGGAGCCTGAAAATTGGCAAACCAAGCCCGATTACATTGCTAACAGTGTCGATGATCTTTTAACGATCATTAGCAAGTACGCATAACGAAGCAGACATTTAAAAATCACCACACGTAAATAACTTTAAGGAAGAATAATGACACCAAAACAAGTGGTATTGGGATTTTGGGATGCAATGCGCAGTAATGATTTTGCAAAGGCAGGTGAATGGTTAACCGCAGATTTTGAAGGCTATTGGCCGCAGTCGTCTGAATTGACGGTAGGGCGCGACAACTTCACGGCAGTCAATGCTGAATACCCAGCTAATGGTGTTTGGGAGTTCGCGCTCAATTCAATTGTCTGTGAAGGTGATACGGTAGTAACGGACATTTCAGTTACTGACAGTGTGCTGAAAGACCGAGTGATCACCTTTCACACGGTTGTTGATGGTTTAATTCAAAAGCAAACTGAGTTTTGGCCAGACCCATTCGAAGCGCCGGCGTGGCGATCGCAGTGGGTTCAGGTTGTGTCGAGCAATTAATTTGTATCGACACGATCAGTTTGTCACGAACAACTAGGTCGTATCGAATAATCAGGTTTCATCGAAAAATCAGGTTATAACAAACAAGTGGCATTAGGAGGTTTCATTGAACAAGGTAGTGGTTGTAACCGGCGGAAGCCGAGGTATTGGCGCAGCGACGTCTAAATTGTTGGCCAGTCAAGGCTATGCTGTATGCGTTAACTTCATACACAATGAGTCGCGAGCTGAAGATCTAGTGAATGAGATTCGCGAACAAGGCGGAACCGCGATTAGTGTGCGTGCGGATGTGTCTGTTGAATCGGACGTGAAATCCTTATTCGAGATTGCTCGTAACAAGCTAGGTCCAGTGACTCACTTGGTTAATAATGCCGGGATCTTGTTTACCCAGTCACCATTGGTTGATATTGAATTGGAGCGCTTTGAAAAGGTGATGAAGTCCAACGTATCAAGCTGCTTTCTGTGCAGTAAAGCCTTTATCAAACAAGCCGATGGCGCAGGTTCGATTGTGAATGTATCGTCTGCCGCTTCTCGCACTGGCGCACCGTTTGAGTATGTGGATTACGCAGCATCGAAAGGTGCGATGGATTCACTCACCAAAGGCTTATCGCTTGAATTAGCTTCACGCAATATCCGAGTGAATGGCGTAAGGCCAGGTTGTATTTATACTGAGATGCATGCAGACGGCGGAGAGCCAGATCGCGTAGACAGACTAGCTTCGCAGTTACCGTTACAACGAGGTGGCACACCAGAAGAAGTCGCGAACTCTATCGCGTGGTTATTATCAGACGAAGCTTCGTATGTCACCGGCTCGTTTATTGATATTGCAGGCGGTCGATAGGGCACGTTTGCCTTTACACTAATATAAACAAGTTACAACCATCAACACGCAAAAAAAGTACCTAACTAAAAGAACGAAACTAAGAGTACAACCATGAAAAACTATTTTGAAAGCCCGTTTGTTGGAAAGTCACTCAAAGAACAAGTGACCAACCCGAACATCATCGTGGGCGAGCACAGCTATTACTCGGGTTACTACCATAACCACAGCTTTGATGACTGTGTGCGTTACCTATTACCGGATAGAACCGACATCGATAAGCTGATCATTGGCAGCTACTGCTCGATTGGTTCTGGCGCCGTGTTTATGATGGCGGGCAACCAAGGCCACCAAAACCAGTGGGTGAGTACCTTCCCGTTTTTCTATCAAGACGATGAGAAGTTTGAAGGTGCGATAGACGGCTTTGAACGCTCTGGTGATACCGTGATTGGTAACGATGTGTGGATTGGTACAGAAGCCATGATCATGAGTGGTGTTAAGGTTGGTGACGGAGCCATCATCGCAAGTCGAGCGGTTGTGACTAAAGATGTCGCGCCATACTCGATTGTCGGTTCAAACCCAGCACGCCATATCCGTTATCGTTTCAATGAGACTGAAATCGCTCAGTTGCTAGAAATGAAATGGTGGGAATGGAGCGAAGAACAAATCAAAGGCGCAATGTCGCTAATGTGTTCTTCAGACATTGGTGGTTTGTACCATTATTGGAAAGGATTCTTGAAGCCTTAAATTGTCGTTCACAGATGAAATGTGAATGGTGAGAACGAGATTAAATTTAACAAATTACTCAATAATCTGATTATGGCAATGCGATTGTGATACGAGTAACTTATTGATTGTAAAGATATTGAATAGTATGGCATGTCGCATTAGCGTGGTGGATGAATTGGAGGGGTATTATGATTAGTTGCAACGATTACGATTATATTGAAATTGTGTGTATGCACCGATACCCAATCAAGTTAACGCTGAAGTCTGGCGAGAAGATTGAATGTGTCGGGTTAGATACCCAGCGCAATGACAGCCGTGAAGAGTGCATTAAAGTCAGTACTCAAGGCGAGCAACAACTTGTCGTATTAACTCAAATAGCGACATTGGATGTCTGTGTCGACAACCCTCACTTTCAGCATGTTTCATTCAAAACGTCATAGGCTTTCAAATGAATAGCACCATAGAACAATGCTATTGCACCGCGTGCAGAGAAGAGACACAACATGTTGTTGTGTTGGTCAGAAACACGAGTGCGTTTGCAGACAAACCTAACCAAAAGCGAAGTGAGTTTTGGGCAGGCATGATAAAAGGTTGGTTCCTTGGCCCGTTTGTCGCGTCAATGGATGAGTTTTCTCGTCACCTTGTCTGTGAAAAATGTGGCCATAAAGAGATACAAGATTAGCATCGTTATCTTATAAAACATTGGATTCAATACAGTTAGATCGTCAATTGGCTTAGGAATAGAACGAATGAAAGTTGAAACGATAGAAGCCGTAAAGGCGTATGGTTTTTCAGTAAGAACCACCAATACCGATGAGATGGACCCAGCAAGAGCCAAGATAGGGCAATTGTGGCAGGGCTTTTTTGACCAAGCATTTCCGAAATTAACACCGGATTCAAAAGTGTATGGCGTTTACACTAACTACGAGTCTGACTTTACGGGCGAATTTGATGTTATCGCGTGTACTAATGCACTTACGGATCAGAATGTTGATACGCTTGTAGAAACCGAAATACAAGCAGGTAAATACTTAACGTTTTCTGCTGAAGGTGAATTACCACAAGCTGTGATCGACCTATGGGGTGAAGTGTGGGCGTATTTCAGCGCTGCTGACTGCCCACATGTGAGAACTTACACGACAGATTTTGAACTATACAAAGGTGAAACTGAAGTCGAGATTTCGATAGCGATTCAGTGATCAGGTTAAAATGAACAAAAGGCTTAGCTTAGACTGTGTTTGCCAGTTAAGAGACAGTAGTTACAGGTAAAGAGACAACGGAATCCCAGTTATAAGCCTTTGAATATCTGTTCTTTACAAAGAAGATACAGTGTCACGTAACTACTTTAATACCTAGGAATTATCTATTCCAGAATTCCCCTAGATCACCCTAGATACCCTTAAGTCACCCAAAATTCTCTTAAGTTATCCAAAAAGACAATCTTGCTTGGTTTCATTCCACAAAGGGTATTGCTTCATTACTTGGGTGTAGAGTTTACTTTCGAGGTGCGCTCTTAACCAACGTCCTACGTTTTGATATTCAGATTTCACAAACCACTTCTTTTCGACTCGCACAAACTGACTGACAAAAGGCATCACAGCAAAATCGGCCAAGCTTGGGCTTTCTCCAAAAAAGTAGGGCTGATCGGTAAGTCGCACTTCTAACTGACTAATGAAGGTTTCGCAGGCTTGTCGGCGTTGTTCAACATCGATGTTTCGGTAACGAACCGATGCACGATACTTTTCTAAATGGCCAATAAATTCTTCATCGTTGGTTTTAATGAGCTGCTGAACTTGTTCGCTAAGCGTTGGATTGCTTGAACGCAGAAGATCTTGAGGATCGTTTTGTTTAAGTGCCCAGTTCATCACATCTAAGCTCTGTTCAATAACTTGTCCATTGGGTAACACCAATACAGGGACTGTTCCTTTTGGCGAACTGGCCAATAGTTCGCTAGGCTTGTCTTTGGTAACGATTTCTCGAAGTAACACTTTTTTCTGTGATAGTGCGATGCCCATTCGTCCGCGCATTGCATAAGGGCAACGGCGCAAAGAATAAAGGATAGGTAGATCAGATTCGTTCGGCATTATTGAGGTCATTTAGTTTGAAAAGTGTTGTACGGTGGTAAAGAGATCGTGATGTGGGTAGAATACGCGGCTTAAAAATTATAAGTAAGTGAGCGACTTCAAAAATGAGCAGAAAAATTGAGTTATTAGCCCCAGGTGGCGATGTAGAAGCGATAAAAGCCGCCATCGTAGCGGGTGCTAATGCAGTTTATTGTGGTTTAGACACATTCAACGCTCGTAACAGAGCCTCTAACCTATCGTTAGACGAATTGAATGGTGTGATTCGCCTTGCTCATGAATACGGCTGTGAAGTGTTCCTGACTCTTAACGTTGTGCTACTGGAGCACGAGACTAAGAGCATCACCAAACTGCTGAACCAGCTTGTGAACACCAAAGTGGATGGCATCATTGTTCAAGACTTGGGTTTATTCAACCTGGTTAAGAAGCATTTCCCATCATTAGACGTTCACGCGTCGACTCAGTTAACAACGCACAACGAAGGCCAGATTAAGTTCTTGTCTAAGATTGGCGCGACACGCGTTAACTTGTCTCGTGAGTTGAACCTGCCTGAAATCAAGATGCTGACGGAAGTGGCACACGATCACGATGTACTAACTGAAGTGTTTGTACACGGCGCTCTGTGTATCGCATTCTCTGGTCAGTGTTACTCAAGCTCAGTAAGTGTGGGTAACTCAGGTAACCGTGGTCGTTGTAGCCAAGCGTGTCGTGATGAATACGAAATCACCAACGCGGGCAACAAGTTCCCACTCAACCTGAAAGATAACTCAGCTTACTACGACCTACCTGAATTGGTTGACGCGAAAGTCGACTCATTGAAAGTAGAAGGCCGTATTAAAGGCGCACACTACGTTTACACCGTGGTAGACACATGGCGTAAACAGATTGATAGCTTTGTAGAAAGTGGTTTGTTGATCGAAGACGATTCGAACCTACACAAAGTATTTAACCGTGATTTCACCAACTCTTTCCTTAAGGGCAACCTAACGAAAGATATGTTCATCGATAACCCGCGCGACAACAGCATGAACTACGCCGTTGAGAAAGCGACGGAGCAGAACAACGAAATCTCAGTGGTACAGATTCAAGAAGTGACCGACGAACTTCACCAAGCGAAAGACGTTCTTGGTAACGAAATGCGTGACAAGATCGAGTTCCTTGATATTCGCAAGACACCAGTAGCCCTGTCGTTCAGCGCAAAAGTGGGTCAACCATTTACGGTGACTGTGAACACGCCTAAAGAGAACTTTACCCTTCAATCTAAATCGCTATTGAAAGCGGTTGAAGAGAAGGCGATTACTCAAGAGCTACTTGAGAAGCGCTTCAAAAACGTGAAGAGTGCAGTTCACACGCTAGAAAGCCACGACTTCAGTGAAGTGGATGCAGGCTTGTTGATTCCTCTAAAAGAAGTTTCAGACCTAAAAGACGAGATCGACTTCATTCTGAACGGCTCTGTGGAAGTGATTAAGCACGTTGAAGTGCCAGCACTGCCTCAGCACCCTAAAGTGAACGAGAAGCCGACTATGTCGATGCTTATCGCCGATGTAGAAGACTTACACCTGTGTGACGTGACTGACGCGGATGTTTACTTCAAACTTCCAGAAAGCTTCAAGAAGCGTTGTAACAAGTACATCGACATCTTGGCAGCAAACCCACGTTTGATTCCTTGGTTCCCAGCGGTATTGATCGGTAAAGATTACGACGAAGCGGTTCGTATTCTTGAAGAGATCAAGCCAGCTCGCATCGTAACCAACAACACGGGTATTGCTTACAAAGCTTACGAGATGGGTATTGAGTGGGTTGCAGGCCCGTTCATGAACACGACCAACTCTCACGCACTGGTTACTCTGAAAGAAGAGCTGAACTGTGCAGGCGCATTCATTTCGAACGAGATCAACAAAGGTCAGATTCGTCATATTCGTCGCCCAGAGAACTTCAAACTGTTCTACAGCATTTACCACCCAATCTTGATGATGACCAGCCGTCAGTGTTTCTTCCAAAGAACCGTGGGTTGTAACAAGCCAAGCATCGAAGCAGGTTGTATGTTGAAGTGTGAGAAAGCGACCACGATTACCAACGTGAAAGGCATCTCTTTTGCGGTTGATAAACAGAAGGGTGGCTACCCAAGCATTTACAACCACGAGCAGTTCTTGAACCACGACGCAGTAACTGACTTCTCTGGTCTGTTCGACGAGTTCTTCATTGACCTAACCAACATCGGTGCAGGTTCTAAAGAAGTGAAAGACAAAGTTGAGCTTATCAAGCATTTCGAAGCGCTACTGAACGGCGTTGAAGGTTCACAACAGAACCTAGAGCAGATGGTTGAAGTTCGAACTAACGCTCAGTACGTCCAAGGTCTATAGGGTTCAAGGTTTATAGCTTCCAAGGTCGAGAGCACTCAAGGTCTATAAGTCTTAACCGCTGATAAGCATTCTGAACCAATAAACAAAAGGCCACTCAATCGAGTGGCCTTTTTAATGTCTGAAACTTTCTGAGTCTTTCTCAATCAGCGAATACGTTATTCTGTCACGGCTTCTTGTTTGAAGCATGGGCTTTTCAACGTGTTCATCTTTTCGATTTCATTGGTTAAGCGCAGCGAGAGCAGGGCTTTTTGGTTTGAAGCAAAATCAAACATCACGATAGTTGCGGTGCCGATGGTCGTCAGTTTCTGCTGAGCCTTACTGACAATCGCGTATTCCATAGTGAACCGGTCATCTTGAATGTCGGTAACACGTGAGCCAACCATCAAGGTATCTGGATACGTGACTGGGCGGAAATACTTACAGTAAGTGTCACCAAGAACAGGACCAACTTTGGTAATCGCCATCTCTTCCATCAGCTCGACGTGCTTGAAAAAATCTAAGCGAGCGGTTTCGAAATAGCGAAAATATACAGCGTTGTTAACGTGATTGAGTGCGTCCATTTCTCCCCAAGCGACAGGGATTTCTGTTACTACCGGGTAGTCAGATAATAGTGCTTCCATGCGAACTCTCTTATTGTTATGTAGGGATAAGTTGTTATTGGAATAAAAACCCTACCGCTAAATTAACAAAACTGCAACACGCGTGATTTAAGTTTTTGAAGCTTGAAACCACACAATGTCAGTGACTTAGTTGCACATCCACTCAATAGTTAGGCACTAAGGTGTTTGAATTGCAGCTCAACCAAGCGTTGGTACAATTCGCAGCTATTGATGAGAGACTGGTGGTCGCCGATGTCTACTAGTTGTCCTTTATCGAGCACCGCAATTTGGTCGGCGTGTTTAATTGTTGATAATCGATGGGCGATAATGATCGTCGTTCTGCCACGCATTAACTCTTCTAACGCTTGTTGTACGTGATGCTCACTTTCACTGTCTAGTGCGCTGGTTGCTTCATCCAACAATAGAATATTTGGATCTTTCAAGATGGCACGTGCGATAGCAATACGTTGTCTCTGCCCACCAGAAAGCCTTACACCACGTTCACCAAGAAAGCTGTTGTAGCCATCAGGTAGGTTTTGAATGAACTCGTGTGCGTGCGCTTTCTTCGCCGCTTCGATCACTTGCTCGTCTGTTGCCTGCGGGTTGCCGTAGCGAATGTTATGGAACACATCGTTACTGAACAGAGCAGGTTGTTGCGGTACCAATGCCATCTGCTTTCTTAGCTCGTTAGGATCAAACTGATTCAGTTCAACACCGCCTAAGGTGACCTTACCCACTTGTGGGTCGTAGAAACGTTGCAGCAGTTCGAACAGGGTAGTTTTACCTGCGCCAGACGGGCCAACCAGTGCCAACACTTTGCCTTCATGGGCAGTAAGCGTGAGGTTGCTTGTTGCGGGTTGGTCCGGTCTTGATGGATAACAGAAGGTCACATCATCAAATGCAACTTCTGGCGTTACGTTAGCAAGCGAAGTTGGATTCGCAACTGGCGCAACAATATGGCTTTCAACTTGTAGGATCTCGATTAATCGCTCGGTCGCACCTGCCGCGCGTTGCAGTTCACCCATCACTTCAGAAATCGTACCTAACGATGAAGCAACCATAATTGCGTAGAACACAAACGCCGCTAAGTCACCAGCCGACATAGTGCCGTTGATAACATCACTGCCGCCAACCCAAAGCATGCCTGCAATAGCACTAAATACAATCACGATAACGCCAGAAATAAGAATCGCGCGCTGTTTTACACGCTGGCGACCAATCTCATACGCCTTTTCCACTTCTACCGCGAATGATGCTTTCTCTTGCTCTTCTCGGCTGTAGCTTTGCACCGTTTTAATGTGCTCAATTGCCTCACCTGCGTAAGAACCCACATCAGACATGGAATCTTGGCTTTGGCGAGATAGGGCTCTTACACGGCGCCCATAAACAAGGATCGGAATCAAGATAAATGGCACCGAGGCCAATACAATCAACGTCAGCTTAATATTGGTCGCAAACAGCATGATGATTGCACCAATACACATCAACGCGCTGCGCATCGCCATAGAGAACGATGAACCTATGATGCTTTGAAGCAGAGTAGTATCCGTGGTGATTCGCGACATGATGTCGCCACTGCCATTGGTTTCAAAGTAACTCGGGTGCAGCGTCACCACGTGATTGAAAACCGACAGGCGTATATCCGCACTTACTCGCTCACCAACAGAAGAGACCAAATAGAAGCGGAAGAAGGTGCCAATCGAGATCAGCACGACCACCACCATGATGAATTGAATCGCGCTGCCTAAGTCTGACAACGATTGTTGGCTGAAGCCTTGGTCGATAAGAAGACGAATACCGTGTCCGACTGAAAGGGTTAAGCTCGCTGTGAAGATCAACGCGATCAACGCAGCAATAACACGACCTTTATAAGGCTGAATGAATTTACTCAGCTCAAACAAAATACTGAGGCTTTTTTTCTCAGGTTTGGGTTCTGGCGCTTGTTGAGTCGATCGCTGAGTCTGTCGCTGGTTCGAGTCGAGCGTAGAAGAGACATCGTTTTGCATATGACTGCCTTAATGTGTAGTCGCTTTAAAAATAGATGGCTTGTTGCTTATGGCTAATTGCTTTATGACTTATTGCCTGTACTGCGCGTTGTTCGCTGGGCAGTAATTGTTGTTGAGAATCGAACCCATTAAAGCATTTATTGCGCTGTGACGCTCCCTAGGAAACTCAATTTCCAATATTTCATCAACACTAAGTGAATAATTCGAAACGACCTTAAAGGAAAACTAAGCATTTTGATCCAGTCAGTTGGATAGGAAACTAAGCTATTTAACCCTAATTTTTATGCAAGTAAATTAGCGGTGATAGGAGAGTGCACACATAAACGAGCAACCGTGCAATGATTTATAAATTGATAGCAAAACGTTTGCTTTTTGTCTCGATATTAACTTTATCAATGACTTGCAATTTTTGGTTGTAAGACCAGTTATAGCGACTGATTTTTGTGTAATATTTGTTACAAAAATTCAACAAAGTAGTTTTTTATACATTTTTCTTGCATAAAACCTCGGATTGAATAGAATAATCAACAAATGACAATTAATGCAGTATTGTGGCATGAGTATTCAAGTAAAGAGCATCAACAAATCATACGGTGATACCCAAGTTCTTCACGACATCAGTTTCGACTGTGAGAGTGGCGAAACCTTGGTATTGCTTGGCCCAAGCGGCGCGGGCAAGAGTTCATTACTGCGTGTATTGAACCTGCTTGAAATCGCGGACAACGGCGAATTAGACATTGCGAATGAGCAATTCGATTTTTCAAGCCAAATCCAAGAAAAGCAGGGGCTTAAACTTCGTCGTAAAGTCGGCATGGTGTTCCAGCAATACAACTTATGGCCACACATGACGGTGATGGAAAACTTGATTGAAGCACCAATCAAAGTGGCGGGTTTGGATAAGCAAGAAGCGATTAAGCAAGCGCAAGAAGTCCTAAAGACACTTCAACTTGCCGACAAAGCAGACGCTTGGCCACTTCAACTGTCTGGCGGTCAACAACAGCGTGTTGCGATTGCACGTGCGCTGATGATGAAACCGGATGTGTTGTTGTTTGATGAACCAACAGCGGCGCTTGATCCTGAGATCACCAACCAAGTCGTGAGCATTATTAAAGAATTGAGCGGAACGGGCATTACCCAAGTGGTCGTGACGCATGAAGTCGATTTCGCGAAGAAGATTGCTAGCCACGTTCTGTACCTAGAGAAAGGGTACATCGTTGAACACGGCACCAGCGATTCATTCGTTAATCCGCAGACACCTGAGTTTGCTGAATATTTGACTCATTAAGTAAGTCACTTATTAAAAGAAAGTTGACTCACTAGATCTAGCTAAACACAACATCAATTAAAACAATCAAATTATAAGAATGGCCACAGGCCGCTATTACACAGTATTCGGAGTAACAAAATGAAAAAGATTCTACTAGCTTCACTTATCGGCCTTGCTTCTTTCAACGCAGCGGCTAAAGAAGAAATCAAATTCGCGATGGAAGCAACGTACGCACCATTCGAATACATGGATGAGAACAACCAAATTCAGGGTTTTGACGTAGACTTAGCAAACGCACTTTGTGAAGAGCTGAAAGCAACGTGTACTTTCCACAACCAAGCATTCGATAGCTTGATCCCTGCACTTAAATTCAAACGTTACGATGCGGCTATCTCGGCAATGGACATCACAGAAGCGCGTCTTAAACAAGTGAACTTCTCTAACGCATACTACGACAACTCTGCTGCATTCATCTCTTTCGAAGGCAAAGTAGCAGATCAAGCAGCACTAGAAGGTAAGCGTGTTGGTGTTCAAAACGGTTCTACTCACCAGAGCTTCCTACTTGAGCAAATGACTGGCGTAACAGCGGTACCTTACTCAAGCTACCAAGATGCATTCATCGACATGAAAAACGGTCGTATCGATTCTGTATTCGGTGACACAGCCGTTGTAGCAGAATGGTTCAAGAAAGAAGACAACCTAACGTACGTAGGCGACCAAGTAACAAACCAAGAGTACTTCGGTAACGGCTTTGGTATCGCAGTAAACAAGAGCAACCAAGAACTTGTAGACCAGTTTAACGTTGCACTTGCAGCAGTGAAAGCGAACGGCGAATACGACAAGATCTTCAACAAGTACTTCGGTAAGTAATTTATGGAATTAACGGGTTACTCTTTAGGGCTCGTCGAAGCAAGCTGGATGACTGTTCAGCTTGCGTTCGTAAGCCTATTGGTTGGATTGGTTCTAGCAGTTTTGTTTGCAAGTGGTGAGATGTCTCGTCGTATTGCAATCAAATGGCCAACGACTGCATTTGTGACGATTGTTCGTGGTTTACCAGAAATTCTGGTCGTACTGTTTATCTACTTTGGTTCGACACAAGTTCTGTTCATGATCACTGGCGACTTCATAGAAGTGAGCCCGTTCTTATCTGGTGTTGTTGCACTGTCACTTATCTTTGCTTCTTACGCTTCGCAAACCTTGCGTGGTGCATTAAAAGCAGTAAGCAAAGGGCAGAGAGAAGCAGCAAGCGCGCTTGGTATCTCTCAATCACGTTCATTCTTTCGTATCGTGTTACCTCAAGCGGTAAGACACGCACTACCAGGGTTAACCAACCAATGGTTAGTGTTACTGAAAGACACTGCATTAGTTTCGCTAATTGGCGTAACAGATTTGCTGAAACAAGCACAACTAACATCCGCTGCAACGCACGAAGCATTTACTTGGTACGCGACAGCAGCAGCAATCTACTTGGTCATCACTTTAATCACACAAAGATTGGTAAAAGTGATTGATGGTAAGTTCTCTATTCAAGGTTTGGGTAACAAAGGGGCAATGGCATGAATCAACAATACCTCTCTCAAATGCTTGAAGGCTTAGTGACCAGTCTTCAACTCACAGGCGCTTCATTGCTGGTTGGTTGTATCTTGTCACTGCTGATGACGGTAACGCTAATTCTAAGAATACCGGCGATTCACTGGTTCACTCGTGGCATCATCACGCTGTTCACTGGCACACCATTGTTGGTGCAGATCTTCTTGGTGTATTACGGCCCGGGTCAGTTCGATTGGATTCGTGAAAGCTTCATGTGGACTTGGTTAAGCCAACCTTGGTTCTGTGCAATGTTAGCATTAGCATTGAACACCGCGGCATACAGCACGCTACTGTTCAGAGGCGCATTCAACGCGATTCCAGCAGGGCAGTGGGAAGCGTGTCGCGCACTTGGCATGGACAAAGTAGCAACGCTTAAAGTGTTACTGCCATACGCACTACGCCGCGCCGTTCCAGCTTACTCGAACGAAGTGATTCTAGTCTTCAAAGGCACGTCACTGGCAAGCACCATCACCATCATGGACTTGATGGGTTACGCTCAGCGTATCAACGGCCAAACCTACGACACACTAACGGTGTTCGGTATTGCTGGCGCATTCTACTTAGCAGTAAACGGCATACTAACGCTGATCTTCCGTCAGGTAGAGAAGAAAGCCCTCGCATTCGAAGCCGCGTAAGCTAGCCACACACAAGCTTAACTAACGTATAAAGCCTGCCATTTATGTTCGCATAGATGGCAGGCTTTTTTGTGTTTGGGGTATGTGTAGTGGTACTGTTTTTATATCTAGTAGAGCGGGGTTTTTGCGAAATTCATACTATATAGAAATATTCTGCATTTTGTCATTCAATGAGTCTATCTATGTTTTAAGTCACTGAATTGCTGTGATTAATCGTGGTAAATTGCTGTGCATATGAAACTAGATAGAAAAATCCTATATTTAAATGCAGAATTTTTCTGTCTAATAGCTGTTAAGCGTATAGAGGAGTTATATGGAAGTATCAAGCTCAGCAGTTTCCAGTGTGATGAAAGTAGGGCTTCAAATTGTCACCTCTCGCAAAAGACCAGTACTTGAAGTTTACCATCAAGTACACAATCGATTTGGTCCGGAGAAAGAAAGCAGAACGAGTTGGGGGGAAAATGATGAGAGTGTGTATAAAACCAGATACCAAGAAATTTTTGTGCAGTTTACACTCGTTAATATTGGTGCAGAAAGGGCTGAAAATGTAAAATTATCGATTTCGGGAGACTTAAAGCGAGAATTCCCACGTGAGCACTACCCAAATAATTTTAATGAAATTTACCCTCAAATAGCGCCAGGGCAATTGCTTTATTTATTTCAATTTTCAGATAGTGATTTGTTAATTTGGGAAACTAAGGCCGGAGCTAAATACTCAACAAAAAAAATGAAGCAAGAGTTACTAGAGATTACGATGGAGTATGATCCACCAAAAGGTCTTATCAACACCTTATTATCTCTACCTTGGTCATTACGTGGAAAAAGAAGGTATTGTGATAAGTATCTGTTTAAAGCAAGTATGGTTGAAGGTGATTTACCTCCCGCAGAATACGCTTAACAAATAAGGATTAAGGTGTTGCGCAGCCAACACTAAATCCCGAGTGTTGAACAAGCCCGAAGCCACTTTGTTAAGTAAATTGTACGATTGAACTTGAAGGGCACATCGCTTTGAGGCTTTTCTCAAGGCGAGCGGGGTCAAGATAAGGTTGCGATAGCAATCTTATCAACCAGTTAGCTATTTTTCGTTTCTTTCGTCGTTACATCTCCTCTGCTCTCGTCAATGCCATTCTCCTTGTTATCAATGCCTTTCGGCTAGATGGGTCGACTTACTCCAACACACGCCATCTGATGCTGACAGCAAGGGCATACTCGTATTGCTTTGGTTCTTATCGGTGCGGTTAGCGGCGGCATTATATAGAGCAAGTTCAATAACAACAGTTGAATGCGGGCTCTTAAGGCGTGTGCTTGACCACGTAAAAAACCGTAATCTCGTACTCGCTGCAACCCTTTGGGCAGCGCGTGCTGCAAAATGAGCAGTAAGAACTTCAGAGTGGGCAAGGTGCGCGTTCGCCATGCATTGGTCTGGCTCTCTTTATAGCGGAAGGTGACAGTATCATCTGTGATACTGATGATGTCTTCATCAGGCAGCACACCACGATAGAGATAGCGAGCCAAATAGCTCAACGCAGCCTGACCGTATCCCACTTGTCTGCAATCGACCACCCATTGTTTGGGTATGCCACTCGGCAACCACAACGTTGGGTGTTGAT
>NZ_JBFRPK010000135.1:0-1010 GCF_041471965.1 Vibrio sp. 10N.261.51.A3 | reverse complement strand
TATGGGTGATTATTAGGCTATTTCTATCGTTTTAGGCATACCTAACCCTGTGAGCTTATTCAACGCTTTAATCATGGCGTAGGTTTCACCAACCTGAGCATTATAGTTTCTTAAACTTAATCGCCCACCAAACAGTGTCTTTACACGGAACATAGCCGTCTCTGAAAGTGACCGTTTATGGTAACCGTACTTCTTTTTCCAATGTTTATTTGAGCCGTATAATTTCTGGCAAGCTACCGCCAGATTACGGGGTGACCTCGTAACCAAAAAGCAGCACCTTCTCTCGGTGGAATAAGTGGAACAGCTTGTTTAATACGTATTGCTTCGTAGCATTGTCTTGTATCGTAAGCTCCATCACCAGATATCTCATTGATTCTACGACGAGTTTGATTCAGTAAATTAGGAAGAGCTTCACCGTCAGTGACATTCGATAAACTTAACTCAGCCGCAATGATTTCATGAGTGCCAGTGTCTACGGCTAAATGGAGCTTACGCCAAACTCGACGCTTCCCGTCAGTACCATGTTTTTTTACTTTCCATTCACCTTCACCGTAGACCTTTAGCCCTGTTGCATCAATGGCTAAATGCTGTATTGCGCCTCGGGTCTTTGTCTTGAATGACACATTAACCGTTTTGGCTCGTTTACTGATGCATGAATAATGAGGACATGACAACGGGAGTTGAGCGAGTTTGAAAACAGAATCGATGAATCCTTGTAACGCTCTCAACGGCATCGCGAATACTCGTTTAACCATGAGGGCGGTCGTAATGGCTAAGTCACTAAACAATCGAGGTCGACCTCGTTTACCTTGCTTGAGTTGCTTCCACTGTTGAATCGCTTCCTCATCAATCCAGAATGTCAGTGAACCACGATTGATTAGGGCTTGGTTATATTGTTTCCAGTTAGTTGTTCTGTAGCGAGGCTTTGGCATTGCTCTAAGTATGTGAGTGAACTTAGATGATCTGATCGTAGCTTTAAGCATTAGTTCCCTGATTTAGGAAACAAAGCC
>NZ_JBFRPK010000134.1:0-797 GCF_041471965.1 Vibrio sp. 10N.261.51.A3 | reverse complement strand
AAGAGATTGGATTGACCTGAACAGTTAATTTTCCGGATTGGTATAATATACGCCATTAGCAAAGCCGCGGATTCTCCTACTTACCAAAACAGCGCGTGTTGGGAGTCTAAACCTCCAACCTTTCCATATACTAAGCCTCAGCAGAAATACTGGGGCTTTTTTGTATCTGCTGCTTCTACGAAGTAATGTTGGGATAACTAGGCGCTCCTAGCTCACCTGCGTGCTCGAATCTCCGGAGTGCCTACTCATTCCAGCCTTGCCATATTTAAGACTCTAGTCTGCACGTCTCGGCAGAAATGCTAGCGCTTTTTATTCCTGTCATTTTTACAAGTATCACTTGAAGTACCATGTGTTCCTTTAGTATCTCTATCGAACACTGATTTAGTGCAGCCTTGCTGTATTTAATGACTTAGTTCAAAGCTAAAGCTTTCTGTTCACCACTCATCTAGCTCCGTAGTCCTCTTAATAACTAACGCTATTCTAGCGAGACGTTGAGTCCCGTTATTTTTGTTTCCAGGTGAAAGGTGAAGCCTTTCGATTGAAGCTTATATAACTTGAGAGTGGGTTATTGGGTAGACTAGCGAGTGGGCAGAAGAACTAATTCTCTGTATGACTTAAGCTCCTTAAAGAGTTCTGTCCACCCACATTAAGGCTTTCGATTACTCAAATATTAGCGGTATCAAATATCGATATGAGCTCTATGTTCCACGCATATCTTTCAGCGATAGCTCCAGTATGGGAATTGGTGAGTTTGACTTTCATTGGGTATAAAAAAAGGGTTCATCGCGGATTAGCGG
>NZ_JBFRPK010000133.1:0-7882 GCF_041471965.1 Vibrio sp. 10N.261.51.A3 | reverse complement strand
GCTTTAACTGATCGGCATTAGAGCTAGGCTCGGTCAAAGGACAGTTGTCTAGAGTAAGCACGTCTTGGACTCATCGAGAGAACTGCTTTTAGAGTAGCGAGGCTAGATTAAGAATCCATTGCAAGATAGTGACACTTCGACTGCTTTTCTGTTTCAAAAATAATATTGAAAACATTACCTTAAGCTCATCAAAAGCCGACTGTGAGTTACGCAGGTCGGCTTTTTATTCACTTCTCTTTCGAATTTTTATCTCTATCTACAGTCGATTAAAAAGCGTCGTCCACGATCTCTTTTAATCGGTCATAAGGCACATATCCTGGTAAAACATTTCCGTTCATCATCATGGTTGGAGTGCCCGTTAAGCCGAGTGCACTGAACGTTTGATGGTTAGTGGTTAGAACCTGGTTTTGTTCTTGAGTTGTTTTTAGTTCCGCCTCTGTTCCCGTCTTTTTGGCAACGGCTTCTAGTGAGCTTTTCGAGTGAATACCACTTTTGGCCATCAGCAATCTATCAACTTCAGGGAATGCTTCTGGGTTATCTTTCCATACTTTCATCGCGTATAGCGCCGCGTTGGTGTCTAGCCCTGCAACTTGTTGTTGTTTAAACGATAAGTACACGTTGATCACTTTAATGTCGCTGTTTTCAGAGGCTAATTGAACCAAGCCTTTTTCCAAGCGCTTACAGTAAGGGCAGTTATAGTCGGTAAAGTTAATGATGACCGATTTGCCATCCGGGTTGCCCGTGATAGGGTGAGCGTCATTGTTGTACAACCAATCATGGCTTCCTGCTTGAGCTTTCTTCGACTGTTCTTGCCCTGCTACGTACTGCTCTAGGCTGGTATGCAAGCCAGAGATCGTAGAAGGGTTCTCTTTCAGAAATTGGTTAATCTCTTCAAGTTGCTGGGTTTGTTCTGTGCTTAACTCCGCGAAGGCAGTGGTGCTCATTAGTGAGCCTAAAATCAGTGTACTAATCAGATGTTTTTTCATGCTATTTATTCTCTAATTCTTGATAATCGTGAGCGCGTTTTGGGTCGCGCTCACGGTATTATTGTTTGTTAAATTGGCTTTAATCGGTTCATTTGCTCTGCTCAGTTTTTCTTTGTAAGCGAGTTAGGCAAAGTAGGTTCTCAACCAAAGCCCTATCGGGGAAGTAATGCCTGTTGCGATACTGCTAATCTTTCCATCTTTTATGATGACGATGCTTGGAGTGACATTAACGCCCCAACTTCTGCTGATAGATCCAGAAAGATCATTGATCACAGGGAAGTCATACTCTTTCGCCTCTAAGTAGCGCTGAACACGCTCGTCTGGACCAGACGATAGAGCAACCGAAACCACCTGATGGGAATCACTGAAGCTATTGACGGTTGGGCTTACAAATTTGCAGGCGCCACACCAAGTCGCCCAAAAATAGACAATGACTGGCTTACCATTTTTGCTTAGCTCGATAACATCAATATCTTCGCCTTGGAGCGATTGACCCACAATTGGAATCGCGTCGCCCTGAGGCATGCTTCTGCTGTGATAAAAGTCCATCGCAAATGAAACCACGCCAACGATCAATATCATTGAAACCAGTTCCTTTCCCCACTTCTTAAGACGACTTGGCTTTTTGGTATCACCCTTTACAGCGCTGTCTTCAGTCGTGCTAGATTTATCTTTATTGTTGGGAGTCTTCATCTATTATCTCGCAGCGTCGATGGCTTGAACGACAGTGTCACTGTCGAGAATGACAGGCAGTGGAATACCGCTTCTATAGCTTGGGCCGTAGACGATATTAAATGGCACACCAAATCGACCATTACTTTGTAGGTATTGAGTGACGCTTTCACTTGGTGTTGTCCAATCGCCTTTCATCAAAACAATGTCTTCTTGCTGCAGGTGGCTGTAGACAGGGTCTTGGAGAATGACGCCGATCTTGTTGGCCTTACAGGTAATACACCACTCAGCGGTCACATCGACAAATACCGTTTTGCCTTGCTCAACCAATTGAGGGATTTGTTTTGCATCTAGCTTTTGCCAATCGAGATCGTCAACAATCGGTGTCGCCCAGTTATCAGCGGTGACACTACCGACGATCAATGCAGCACCAAACACCAAGGTTGTGGTTGCGACAATAGGAATAAGTACCTTGCGGCCCAACTTACGGCCAATCCAAATCAATACTGTAATCACGATAAACAGTGACAACAGGATCGTCGGGAATTTACCAATGAATGGGCTCATTAGGCTTGTTAACCATAGACTGGTAATGAACATCATTAAGCCAAATACCAGCTTAACTCTGAACATCCATGCCCCAGGTTTTGGAAGCAGTTTTGTAAGACTCGGGAACAGCGCGAAAATCAACCAAGGTGCACTCATACCGATGCCGAGTGCGATAAAGATAGCCCACAACTCTTGGTAGCTTGCCCCAAGTGCATAAGCAACTGCGGTTCCTAAGAACGGAGCACTACACGGCGTTGCCAACAGCGTCGCAAACATGCCTTGAATAAAGTGGCCTGAATGTGAGTCATCGCCTTTGGTTGCCATCCAAGTGTTTAAACCTGATGGTAGTCTGAATTCGAATAATCCAAGTAGATTAATCGAGAACAGCAAAGTGATGATCAGCATGAACCCGATGAACCAAACATTTTGGAACTGGATTCCCCAACCAATCGCATTGCCACCCATTTTTAGAACGGTCATGCCAAGGGCTAGGAGTGCAAATGATGTAATGACACCTGACGCAGAAGCTAAGAATGAGAGTCGGATATGACGATTAGATGCGCCTTGATTTTGGATGATGCTGTTTAGCTTCATTCCTAATACAGGCAGCACACACGGCATAATATTGAGGATTAAACCACCAATCAAAGCAAAGCCGATCATTGCAAGAAAACCGTTGTTACTTGCTTGATAAGCAATAGGTTCTGAGCCGACTTGAGCGGTCATCTCTTCGGCAAAATTAGTGTCTGAAACGGTGACACTAACGGTGCGATCCGTTAAGTCGACTTCGCCTATCCAGTTGCTGACGTCAAATACCGCGGTCATCGTATTGCCGGTGATGTGGACGCTTGGTTGAGCAAAGAAATCATCGATGACTTCTTTGCCATCGATCAACACCATCGGCTTATCCCAGCCTTCGTTACTGGTTAGTTGAGTGACCAGTTGTTGCTTGCTTTTGTCCCAAAATAGACCGTTCACTGAAGTCCGGTTCGCTTCTCTTGGAGATTGGCTCATGCCTTGGTTGAACAAGAACATCGCCTCTTCATCGAACTGCAATTGCTGCGTGTCGATAGGGAGTTCGATGTCATAGTCAGTCAAAACACAAATATTGGTGCACGACGGGAACGAGAGAGAAGCCCTAAATACAGCAGGTTGCGTTTTGTCTTTCAACGTTAGGGTGACAGGAAAGCTTACGTGCTTTTTGTAGCCCAGCGTCATTACGTCAAGTTGTTCATAGTATTTAGGGATCGGCCAATGCCAATCTACAGACTCTATATTAGTCGAATCAGACCAATCCCAGCTTGGCGGAATGCCACCTTCACCTGGGCTGCGCCAATAGGTTTTCCAGTCACCGTCGAGTGTAACGTCCAATACAGTTTGAACGGTACCGCCGTTATCCGACTGTTCACCCGTCGACATCATTCGCATCTTAACTGGCGGATGCTCAGGCACGCTTATCCAGCCCGTGGTTTGAGCCAGAGCGGTAAATGACGTCATGACTAAGATTGCAGTGACGAAAGCTTTTGCGCATGTGCGCATGCAGAATACCAACGAATCGACAAACTTAGTTAGTAGTGTGTTGTACACAAATGTATCTCCAAAAAATAAATAAAAGGGTGTAGTAGCCCGGTTATTTACTCTCTAAATATACAGTGCTTTAGATGCAATCGGTGTTTTGTCGGTCGAGTAGAGCGATGATTGTCTCTAGATAATCTCGAGATGTGAGGAGGTAAGTTAAACGCAACAGCAATAATAAGTACGAATGGGATCAGCCAGCCGGTTTTTGGGGCGGCAAAGGTCAGCATTTTCGAACTTAGGCTGCATGAATTTGAATTGGGGGACGTTAACATTTTTGAGGCTTCTAAGCCGAAAACGCTGGCGTATAGAGCAGCCATTTTTTCTGAAGAAGCGATGTTGGTTTGGGGATTACTGGTTTCTGTATGAGTTTGTGTGCCAACTAGGACTGATTGGCCATTAGCGGATGCAGATAACGATACTTTCTTGACGGCCAGAGTGCTCGCCAGACAAGTTACGATAACCAGTCCGGTAAGGAAGAGCGCCCAAAGCGAATGCTTTTGTCGGCGGTTCTGTGTGGATAAGAAAAGTAGCGATGTGTTCAGCAAATTAGTCAGTAATCAAATCTGTTAGTCGTTAAAGCAAGCTCATTGAATTGTGGTTAGCTTAGATAAGTTCTCTTCGTGCCACAAGTCATAAAATGGTTAAAGTGAAACTATGTATAAATGCGGGAAACGGCAGATACACGATAAAAGACGCATAAACACCAATTCACGCGAATACGACATTGAGCTGTAGCTAAAGTTCACAACAACTGAAAGTTATCGCTAATTATTCTGTATTGAGTGGTTTATTAACTATCAGGACGGGACTGGCGATACAAAAAAGCCCAACAGATCGTCAGTGAACGTGTTGGGCTTTAATCATTGGTGCTATTGGAAAGGCTTAGTGAGTGCGGCGAGGGCCGTTACGTACCAAGTCTTTACCGTTATCAAACACCTCTTTGGTGATCCAGCGAGCAAGCAGAACTTTATGGCTGCTATTGAATACAGCAACGAAGTGACGACCATCTGAATTATTGGTTGCCATGCCTACACCTTCAACGCCTTCAAGGCCTAAACCGCCAGCTTCCACTGAAATTAGGAATTGCTCTAGTTCTTCTAGAGACTCAATAATATCAAGTTCGTTGTTCATTTTTATGCTCTCTTGCTGTGAGCCAACATCGTATTTAGGGCGCTTTAGTGCTGTGCTCGAATGAAGATATTGGCTGTTGTTCTTTGTTGGATGCGTACTCTACAGGTCATAAGAGGGGATTGGAACTCTCAAATATTAGAAGCAGGCTGATAATTTGCGAATTTTTAACATAACATACGTTTAAATGCTTGTTATCCATATTCTTTTTACTACTATTTATAGGGTCAATTTAGACAGTGATAGGAATTAATATGATGAAGGTTTGGCGTTGTCTATTGTTAATGTTGGCGTTTGTCGCATTTGGAAGTTATGCGCAGAGCGTTGAGAAAATCGCAGAAGTACAAGATCAGTTAATGCTCGATCTAGCAACATTAGAAACGGCGCATGATGCTGAAAAACCCTTTCTTGAAGATATCTTAAGGCGTAAGAACCAGGGCCTACGCGAAGAGATTTTTTCACAGCTATCGTCAGATAAAAAAGAGGGGCTGGATGTCACTCTTGCTCAGCAGGTCGAACTGCTACAAAAATTGCTGTCGTTGAATGAAACTAAAATCGTTTCAATGAGTAAAGAAAACCGTTCCGCTGAGGGTGACGCTAAAAAACGCCTTGAGTTGCGTATTCAAAAACGAATCGGAATGATGGATGTCTATTATCAGCAGCTTGCTAAGACCTTAAATTGGTCGAAAGAGCGTGGTGTTGATGTTGCTGTTCCTAAAGGTGAACTTAAAACGGCGTTAATTGCTCGTTCTAAATACCTGACTAATGCCATTCTTTACACAGACACACAGCGACAAGATCTAGAAGCGCGTTTGTCTTTTGTGAATGAAGAAGAGAAAGCGACGATTAAAAAGGAGCTTGAGCGTTTCAGCGAGCGTACTAGCGTTATGGTCGCGAGCTTAGAAGAAACCATCACGCTAATGGAACCGTTTGGCGTGGATGTGACTTCGTACAAACGTGTTTTGCTAGCGACGACAGGTGACATTAACGCCGATGTGTTGGATGTTGATGTTGCACTGGAGCTGTTGGATGGTTGGCTTCGTTCGTTCAGTTCATGGGCTTTTGAAAATACCCCTTCTTTTATCGTTAAACTTGCTCTGTTTCTCGGTATTTTGTATGTAACTCGCCTTATTGCTAACGTGGCTCGCAAAACCGTTCGTAAGAGTGTTTCGCACTCTAAAATGGACTTCAGTGTATTGATGCAGGACTTCTTTGTATCCATCGCATCTAAAGCGGTCGTGTTTATTGGTTTGCTTATCGCACTGTCTCAAATAGGGATAGAGCTAGCACCTCTTCTTACTGGTTTCGGTGTAGCCGGTGTCATCATTGGTTTCGCATTGCAAGACACACTATCTAACTTTGCATCGGGTTTGATGATCTTGATCTACCGTCCTTATGACGTCGGTGACATGGTTAAAGTGGCAGGCGTGCAAGGCACGGTAAAAGACATGAGCTTAGTATCGACGACTGTTCAAACCATTGATAACCAACGCTTGGTGATCCCAAACAACAAGATTTGGGGTGACGTGATCAACAACATCACGGCAGAACGTGTAAGACGTGTTGATATGGTTTTCGGTATTGGTTATTCAGATGATATCGATAAAGCGAAAGCGGTATTGAACGACATCATTCTTGCACACCCTCTAGTGTTGAAAAAACCAGAGCATATGATCAAGCTTCATACCTTGAATACGTCTTCTGTTGATTTCGTAGTACGACCTTGGGTTAAGACTGATGACTATTGGGATGTGTACTGGGATGTAACGGAAACCGTGAAGAAACGCTTCGATGAAGAAGGCATCACGATTCCATTCCCTCAACGAGATGTACATATTTACAATCACGAAGAGAACTAAACGAAAGATCTAGTATGAAAAGCTATTACGAAAAAGCTAAGCATGGCTTAGAGCCATCATTCTTAATGTGATATCAAATGGACGCTGAACAAGCGTCCATTTTTATTGGCTGCCGCTTATGTTGAGCTTCATTCTTTTATGTCACTCAACCACCTTAGAATTACGTTATGATGGGGTAGGCTTAATCTGGAAAGTTGAAATCGAATGGACGATTCACAGCAAAAAACGAATACTAGAAATACAACGGTAAGAAAAGCGACGCGAATTGAAAGTGTTATGAACTCTGCGATGTGGCATTTAACTCAGAGAGACATGACGGAAAGCGAGTTAGTGGCGAAGCTCAAAGTGAAAACCGACAATCAAGAATGGATCGATGAAACTCTAGGGACATTGAAAGGCTTCGGGTATCTCAAGTCTGACCAAGTGTTTGCAGAACAATTCGTGGAACAAGCTTTCTCTGGTGAATTCGGTTCTCGATACATTGTCGAAAAACTGAAGAAGAAGGGGCTGACCGATTCAGTGATTTCTGATGCAATCCATAAAGTGTCGTTCGAAAAGTCTATTGATGAACAAACCATCTTGATAGACCGAATCAACCACTACTATTCAAGCTTTACCATGAGCCGTGAAAAGCTGGTTGCGACACTGCAAAAGCGTGGCTTTAGCTATCAACAAGTTAAGGTAGCGATTGACCAGCACCCACAAGCGCATCAACTGAAAAGTAACATTCAAATTAAGGCCGAGAAAGCCGACTTGGAAAAAGAGGTGCTCAAGTACGCTCGTAAAGGCAAGGGACTGACTGCCATTCAGCAAGAACTTAGACAACGACAAATCGACACAAGTGAACTGTCATCGCTCATCGACCGATTGATTAATGAAGAGCAGCTAGATTTCTATTCTTCGTGTTTAGAACAGTTGCAGAAGAAGTCTTATGACCTAAACGATCATAAAGAACGCTCCAAGGCTTACGCGATGCTAAGTCGAAAGGGGTTCTCTTCAGACGAGATCAAATTTGCATTGAGTGAAGATAACGAATAACTAAGCCGGAAAAATTTCCTATTGTAGTATGTTGGTTTGTCCTAAGTAACTATTGTCGAGTAGACGACACTT
>NZ_JBFRPK010000132.1:0-10505 GCF_041471965.1 Vibrio sp. 10N.261.51.A3 | reverse complement strand
GCCTCCTCCTACTCGATTGCATGATTATTGACCATGTTGAAATTTGGTTGCGTATGGAAGATAGAAAATCATGGATGGTTTTTCGCTGGATATGAGAACACTTAATTTTATTATTATTTTGTTCTCTTTCACTTACTGCATTGGCTTATTGCTGTTCCAATTTACGCAACAGCCAATTAAAGGGCTCTCTAGCTTTTCCCTTTCAATATTTGTTATTGGAACTGGGCCGTTGATGTTGAGCCTAAGGGGGGAGTTACCGGATTGGGTCACTGTTATTGGTGCCAATATGGTCATTGCGCTAGGCTTTCATCTCGCTTTGTATAGTTTATGCTTGTTCCGAGAATACTCTTTAAAATGTACCTACCTCAGCAGCTTGATGATGTTGGCTCTTCTGCTAGGTTTTATTCACTTCACGTACTATGAACCTTCCATCAAGGCTCGAATTATTCTCATTAGTTTCTATTTAGCCTTTGTCACTCTTTGCACTGCCTTTGTGGTGTTAAAGGGTCAACGTGATGACTTGAACTTAGCTACTCGGATGATGGCCTTATCATTTTTGATATATGGCG
The DNA here is from genome assembly GCF_041471965.1 of Vibrio sp. 10N.261.51.A3. Taxonomy (NCBI): domain Bacteria; kingdom Pseudomonadati; phylum Pseudomonadota; class Gammaproteobacteria; order Vibrionales; family Vibrionaceae; genus Vibrio; species Vibrio sp. 10N.261.51.A3. The sequence continues at coordinate 9,936 of NZ_JBFRPK010000132.1, read as the reverse complement.
GGTTTATGGTTTTCCGAGTATTGGTGACGCTATTTTCAGCTGAGCTTCAGGATTTCATGGCAGCCGCACTCATTCATCAACTTGCCTTTTTAATGAGTATTGTTCTTATCGTGTCGATGAGCTTCACAATGCTCTGGTTGATTAATGCAAGGTTGCTTAGGTCTATTCATGACCTGTCTTACAGCGACCCTTGGAAACCGCAGAGCATTAGATGAAATGGTTCCAGTCATCATGAAGCAGGCGGGGACTGCACCTGTCAGTGCCATTATGATGGATATTGATAATTTTAAGTCGATTAATGACCAACACGGGCACATTGTAGGTGACCTCGTGATCAAGTCTTTTGCTGAAATGGTTCAAAGTGCGATAAAAACATCGCCTAAAGCCAGTGCGTTTCGTTTTGGCGGAGACGAGATAATGATTTTATTGCCCAATGTTAATTTCCTACAAGCACAGGCTATTGCTTGTAAGCTGCGATTATCCATTTCAGAGATCTCAGCCGTGCAAGGGAATGAGATGTTTCTGACGTCGAGTTTCGGTGTCGCTCAGCTTCACCCACATGAGAATTGGGTTGGGTTTATTAGTCGAGCCGACAAAGCGTTATATCAAGCGAAAACAAACGGTCGCAATATGACTTCAATTTGTCCTAGTCATATTAACGAGATCGTCACTGCCACATCACCAATACCGCTGCAATAGAGAGTAAGATGAGTGCAAGAATGTCTTTGCGTGCGATGCTTTGTCCTAACCAGAAGTAGGATATCAACACCATGAAGATCACTTCGACTTGCCCAAGCGTCTTTACGTACGGAACGGCTTGAAGTGACATTGCGCTAAACCAACCCAGAGAACCGATAACACTCGCTAGGCTTGTCATTACGACCAGTTTCGACTTTTTGAATATCAGGCGCAGCGTGTCGCGTTCTCTGAAAAAGAGATACGTACAGATAATCACTGTCTGAAGGGAAATGACGAGGAACAGCACCCAAGCAGCGCTATGAGGGAACGGCAACCCTATGCTCAAACTTGCTTCCCGTACCCAAAGAGACGTTAAAGCAAAGGCGGTGCTACACGCCATACCTAATAAGAACACTTTTGGGGACAAGCTTCGCCAGCCAGAAGCGCTACTCATGATTAGCACGCCTAAAGTACCAATAAGTACGCCGACCCAACCTGTTAGTGTCAAAGCAGTACCAAAAAACAATACGGATAGCACCGCAGACACGGGGGCTTCACACTTGGCTAATCCTGCGCCTATCGCATAGTTTTCTAGCTTGAACAGCATCACCATTAAGCCGGTCGCGAGGATCTGCATGATGGCGGCAGCAACAATATAGAAAACAAACTCACCCGAAAAATCCGGTGCGGAGACTGGCTGCCATTGATAGAGGGTGTAGAGGTAAATAAGGGCGATTGGGCCAGCCCAAATAAAACGCGCCAACGTCACGCCAGCCACGCTCATGGTGCCACTTAATTTACTTTGAAAGGCATTGCGCCAAGATTGGCTAAAGGCAGCAAGGAGAGTAAAGGCTATCCAACTAAAAGACATGACGCGTCCATGTGTTATGTAATTTGCTGATTATATTAACAAATAAAACCAATATAAGAAGCGATTTGTTCTTTTAATAAGCAATAGTCAGTTGCGTGAATCGCTCTGTTTTGAAGAATATTCGGTCTTTAAAACTTGCGCTGTAAACCTTAACGGCTTCATTTACTTGTCACTCGACATCAATCGATTGTTTAGAAAATCGCTTCTTTTCTGTTCTTGAAGTAGAACAGCGCGCTGATCAAAACGAACAGTAAGGTGAAGTAATAGAAAAAAGAAGACAGTGAGGCCAAGAAGGCAAGGTTCTGTCCTATTTCTTGTTCGGTGTAGCCCTGAGACACCAACTTATAGTAGTAAGCGTACAAGATACCGATCAGACCGTATCCGAGGTTAAACATCAAACCTTTGAAACTAAGAACGGTGGCTCTGTTGTGTGATTCGGTTTTTTTATTCAGGTGGTAGCTGATGAAAATGTTCATCGTCATGATGATAAAGATTAATACTAGTGCCGGAATGACCCCGTAAATCGACCAACCTAAACTGATCCAGTAATAAGTCGCCATGCTTGCTAAACCCATGACCACAATGAAGGTTTTAGGCTCGATACTCTCTGCTAATCTTCGGCTTTGTCCTGCCAATATAATCTTAAGCAAACTTATACCCGCACCAATAAAACCAAAGTAGATAATTGGAATATCAATGGCCAGATAGTATTGGCTGTTCATGGTTAGGAACATTCGCGAGGTGTGTTCGAATAGGCTGTAGTAGAGCAAGATGAACAGCACGTAAGGCGTAGCGAATACCCATTTTCCTGCATCGATCGTCAATTTAAGACTTGAGATGGTGGTTGCCAATTTGGTTTGGTCGCTTGGCATCAGCTTTTTCTCTTCGCGCATATTAATCGCGGCATAGATGGCGATCATCGCTACAAATAGGGTGGCGAACACAGGAATACGCATCAGGTCTTTAGTGCTTTCTGGTTCGGCTAGTCCAAGGAAATGAAAGATGTTCGTCATAAAGTTCACGTCGTACATCGCCGCACCAATCAGCGTGACAAAGATACCGACCGTTGAGGCGACACGAAGCTGGATTTGCAGCACTCGCGGCCACAACTCTTCATTACCTTGTTCTTTTAAGGTGTCGTAAGCCAATGCCTCGTCGGCGCCGCTGGCCAGTGCCATCGCTAAGCCACTGAGAATCCGGTTAATCAGAAAGACTATGAACACCAAGTCGGGGTTTCCGGTTGGCACTAAGGCGATCATTGCGATCTCAACAAACATCACAATCGAAGACAGCACCACCAGTTTCTTGCGGCCTAAGGTATCGGCGAATGCACCCGACGGTACTTCAGCAAGCACAATGGTGGCCGCCCAAACTACATTGAGCATCGCGAATTGAGACAGGGTTAACCCGTAATCTAAATAAAGTAGTGTGAATATAGGGTAGTAAAAACGCGCAAAGTAGCTGCTTCTAAACATCAAGAAGTAGCGGACATTGGGAATTTTAAGGATCTCTTTGAGCGTCATGATAATTTCAGTAATTTAGATAACACATTATTATGTATAACCCTTTTACTCTTTTAAATCATGGAATTGTTGCCAAATCCCTAAAATATCTGGTTTGGGTGATCTTCGAACTCATTGTTCATAGTGGGTTATAGGTTTCTCGTCTTCAAATCACTTTCCCCTATTCATTTAGTTTGTGGTGCCGTTTCACTTGTTCGACTGATTTTGGTGCAGGATCGAACTTCTACAACGTCGCTCTCGTATTTACATCTTATTGTATGATTTAATTATTGGTAATAACGATACGCAATGAATCCAATGTAATTGAGGAAGCGAGCATGATCTTAGAGTCATTCAGTCTGGAAGGTAAAGTAGCGATAGTGACGGGCTGTAACACGGGGCTTGGGCAAGGTATTGCATTAGGCCTAGCGGAAGCCGGTTGTAAGGTTGTCGGTGTTAACCGAACAGAGCCTGAAGAGACTATTGAGAAAATGAGTGCAGCAGGTCATTCGTTCCTAAACGTGAGTGCTGATCTTCTCGAGCAAGCGTGCATTCCAGGGGTTATAGAGCGCACTTTGGCTGAGTTTGGCCAAGTCGACATTCTCGTGAACAATGCAGGAATTATTCGCCGCCAAGATGCTATTGAGTTCTCAGAGCAAGATTGGGATGACGTAATGAACGTGAACACCAAGACGGTGTTCTTTATGTCTCAGGCTGTTGCAAAGCAATTTAAGGCTCAAGGTACTGGCGGAAAGATCATTAACATTGCATCGATGCTCTCATTCCAAGGTGGCATTCGAGTTCCTTCCTATACGGCTTCAAAAAGTGCTGTGATGGGCGTGACACGTGCTATGGCGAACGAATGGGCGCGCGATAATATCAACGTGAATGCGATAGCCCCCGGTTATATGGAAACGAACAATACTCAAGCTCTGCGTGAAGATGCTGAGCGTAATCAAGCGATTCTTGAGCGTATTCCGGCTGAACGTTGGGGTAAACCGCAAGATATCGCAGGTCCTTGTGTGTTCTTAGCATCATCAGCATCGGATTACATTAATGGCTATACCATTGCTGTTGACGGTGGTTGGTTAGCACGCTAATTAGTTTTTTATTCTAAATTTTGAGTTTGCAGCAATCTTGCAGGAGAAGATAAATGAAAATCGCTTTAATGATGGAAAACAGTCAAGCAGGCAAAAATGCTATGGTATCAGCTGAACTAGAGTCAGTTGCTGGTGGTTTTGGTCACGATGTCTTCAACCTAGGAATGACAGACGAGAACGATCACCACTTAACGTATATTCATCTAGGTATTATGGCGAGCATTCTGATTAACTCAAAGGCTGTTGACTTTGTTGTGACAGGATGTGGCACTGGCCAAGGTGCTTTGATGTCACTGAACCTGCATCCGGGGGTGGTTTGTGGTTACTGCCTAGAGCCATCAGATGCTTTCTTGTTTAACCAAATTAACAACGGTAATGCTCTCGCTCTCGCTTTTGCTAAAGGCTTTGGCTGGGCAGGTGAACTCAACATTCGTTATATCTTTGAAAAAGCGTTCACAGGCGAGCGTGGTAATGGGTATCCACTAGAGCGTGCAGAACCACAGCAACGTAATGCAGCAATTTTGAATGAAGTGAAAGCGGCGGTGGTAAAAGATAACTTTATTGATTCTCTGAGAGCCATCGACCAAGATCTAGTGAAAACAGCGGTTGGCAGCGAACGTTTCCAACAATGCTTCTTTGAGCATTGCCAAAACCAAGAAATCGCTGATTATGTTCGTTCACTTTTAGATTAATTAGAGCGTTTAGTTCTGATAGAGCCAGCCTTGTTCGGCTGGCTTTTTGATGAATAATTAAAGCAATGTAATGAGACAAACAGTAATCAACTGGCTAAATTGCGATTCGTGTTTTCCTGCATCTACTCTTCATCTTCGGTTTCTTTGGAAGCATTCGAGGCACAGCCTTTCTCTAGCCAGTTATCGAGCACGCGTTGCAGCGCGTTCAAAGAGGTTGGTTTATCTAGGCGACCATCCATCAACTTGCTGATCATATCTAACTCGTGCTGTCCTGATTCGCCAGACAAAGCAATGATTGGCGTTTGAGGAGAGCGTGCCTTGATGATTTGGCTTGCGTCAAAACCATTCATTATCGGCATTTGTACGTCCATTAAGATCAAATCGACCTTGTGTGTTTTGAACAGCTCGACGGCATTCTCGCCGTTTTTAGCTTGTAAGCTATTTACGCCAAGTCGACTCAGGTACATCTGAACAAGCGTGCGTTGCACTTCTTTATCATCGACGATAAGCACGGTTGGAGCCAAATGGTTCTCTGGGGTTAGCGTACTTGTTGGCTCTGAACTTTGCGTTTCCGCTTGGTTATCTGGCTTAACTTCTGCGTTGGGTTTGTTTTCAGTTGTGGTTTGATTACTTTTCCAATCATTGAAGTAAGGCGTACGAAGTGCGTCTGCTTTGGGTGCATTGGGTACTACCGGGAAGTACAGGTGGAACTCAGTAAACTCCCCAAGTTTAGAGTGGCACTCAACTCGGCCGCCAAATGAACGCATCACACGTTGGCAATAGCCAAGCCCTAGGCCGCTACCACCGCTTTTTTGGTAAGAGAAGAAGTCATCAAAGATCTTATGTGCAATGGCTTCGTCAATGCCAGGGCCGGTATCTCGGAATATCAGAACGTTCTCGTAAGGCCCTGTGTTGGTGCTGATCTCAATTTGGCTTTCTGGATAAGAATCAAAGTAATAGATTGCATTACGTATCAGGTTGAAAATAACGAAATTGAATAAGGTTTCATTGAGCTTTGCTACAAAATCAGCGTGTTGTGGTAAACGAATGCGTTCAATGATCTTTTCATTCTCAAAACCATAGTGGCTTACGGCTTGATCTACGGCTTTGTGGATAGAGGTCATGGCCACAGGGCCGTGTTCAGGCGTACTGTCACTGACTTCGCGCAGGATGATATCAATCAGTTGTCGCCCGCGTTGAATCGCCGCTTGGCCATTCTCAATATCCTTTAGGATTTGTTTAGCTGGGGCTTGGTTATCAATGTGCTGTTTTAACACCTCAAAATGCAGCTGCACTTGAGCCAGCGGGTTACGCATTTCGTGTGCGATAGAATTAGCAAGCGCGCGACTTTGGCGAATGCGTCTATCGGCTTCAATGGTGCTTTGTACACGAGTTAACAAGGTTTGCAGTGCAGAGATCTCTTCGTTAGAGAACATCTTATCGTTGCTCTTATGTGATGAGACCAATAAGTGCGTGACCGATTTCCCCTGACCAAATAAAGGCATCACCAAAGCGGTGTCGTTTGAGCTCATCTTGTCATATAGGGCTTTTATCGAGCGCTTGGCTGGTGCGGTGTAATCAAGCTCCTGAGACAGTTCATCGAACACTAAAACGGACTTGTTGGTAGACAGGTAATCTTCGTAGAAGGTTTCGTTGTAGTTGCTGTTCACCAGACGCAACTTGTCTTCGGGAATCTGCAATAGGCTACCTAATCGACGCATTGCATCATCAATCGACAGCTTGAAATCGTCTTCTAGTGAGAGGATCTGTTGTACTGGCGTTTTCTTGTTTCCGTAGACAAAGAACGAGGCGTAGTGGCTTACGCGCTTGTAGAGAACATGCCACGTGATGCCGATAATCGCGCAGATTGGGATAGCAACAAGCCATTGACTGTCGTCTGTCAGCGGGATAAATATCGCGCCAAAAGGGATCACCAAAATAGCACAAACCAACATCGCATTTAGGCTCATGTACGCCAGGTATTTCACGCTGTAGAAGCGCGAGGTCAGCAGGGCATAGCCAACGAACAACATTTCACTTATCGACAAAGCTGGTGGCAGCCAAGTGAGCGAGAAATCACGCAAGAAGTAGGTCATGCCTAGGTGGATCGTCGCAGTAGACAGCATGAAGACTAAAATGCCGGCGATCATATAGTTGGTTTTGGCTAAAGTTAGCTTGCTGCTGTTGGCGCGCATGGCCACCAGGTTGAGTAGTGTTAGCACTACAAAGCTAATCATCCCAATAAAGAAGTACGGCGTATGCGGGCCAAACTCAATCACGAACTGGCTTGGGCCTGCAATGGTGACGTGTTCAACGGTTAACCCCGGACTTAAATTGATAAAGAAGGAGTAGACGGTCAGGGTGACGAAAATGGCTTGCTGCCACACATGAACCTTACCATTACGTTGTTCAGCGGCGAGTTTGCACGAGAAGTAATAGGCAAAGGCAAACGCAAAGAACGAGGCGAGGTTGGCAAACTTTGCGGCGAACACGGCGGCCGAGGCCCCAAGTTCCGGTAATAAGTCGGTATGGAAATAAGCGTTACTGCTGATCCACGCAACAATGCAGATCGAATACGCGATGTAAGGGGCATGGTGTGTCCCTGCGATCACTTCGTTCTTCTGTTTCAGGCGATAGCAGTAATAGAACAACCACATGACAACCACAGCCACGGTTGCAAGCAGTGTGATTGCTTTTGCATAGATGATCGCCTCTAGGCCGAAATCAAACATGTTCATCCTTTTTCACCGAGCTAGTTTTTCCTGCCGAGCGCGACTTTTCTAATGACTTTCTGCTTTCTCGCACTGCGCGTTTGTAGCTTCGAAAATCGACATTATTGAACGCTTTTACCATCATCTCAAAATTCCAGAATCCACGATAAATTGTCGTGCCATCGTCATTTAATTCGCAATATCCAGAATGGAAGTATGCATTGGAATCAATGGTTTGATAAAACTGAAGCATGAAAGGTTGCTCGATAATAGTGAAGCCAATCTTATAGCCTATTTGGTGTAACACACTCATCAGCTCTTTTTGAGAAAGGTAGAGGAAATAGAGCTTTTGTTGGGTATTGCCACTGACTGTCAGACGTAACACCTCACACAGGGCATCTTTGTCGGACAATTGTAACTGGAATTGTTGGTCAAATTCTGGGAGAGAGTAACATTTTGACAGTGTAGGCGGTGTGAAAAGTTGTAACCCTGCGAGTTCATCGTAGCCGTAATTGGGTAAACAGTATTGCCATTGCTCATTGCTGAACGGCGGTGCGTAACTTAGCCAAGTGTCATTCTTAGACCAGTCTTGAATCAGCGCAGAGGAAACCAGTGTTGGAAAGGCTTCATCGACTGGATGCTTGAGCAGAATAAAATGCTTACCTGCCTGAGAAAGGTGTAATAAAGGCAGCATCTCAAACCATTTCTCGCCCTTGATGAACACCTCGAGATTGCTTAAAGCAATGGCATCGCTGATTGGCATTCCTTGTGGGTGACTCGGTGTTTGTACCAAAAGTGGCTCATGTTCTATCTGTTCGATGATCGCACCGTAATAAGCACTGTCATTGATAGGGAGGTCGACATGAGAAATGGAGCTTGGATTTAATGGAGATTTTGCTTTGATCGCAGCAATTTCACACTCACACCAGAAATCTAGCCAATGCATATAGCACTGCCCTACAGCCTGCTCTAGAAGAGCAATCTCTGCAGATAGTGTATTTGGATAGCGCAGAATCAGATCGCGGTAGTCCATCACCTCAAACAATACAGAGTAGCTTTTGTTTTGATGCTCTGGGAAAAGCAATTCTAATTGGCTTCTACGATATTCAGTCACGCTTTGAAAAAGCTCAGTGCGCTCATGTGGCTGATAAGTGCTGATGACGAGCTCTATCAGCGCTCGCTGTTTTATTTCGATAGACAGACTGCTAGCCAACAGTGAGCCTAAAGACGACGTTAATTTCATGTTTAACCTAGCCTAGGTTTATATAATTATTTTTATTTGATCTGCACTATCTATAGGACACTGATTTTAGGTATGTGTTTGAAGTTACGTTACTTTGAGAGAGCTAATCGTAACTTTACTTGTGTCCATGTTGTGAGAAGTAAGTTGCATAATCGGGTGAGATTTTACTACTTGCACCCACCCTTAACAATAAAGATTTTCCATATTTGAATGAATTCACAGATGAACAAAGTACATTATTATCAACAACTTGTAGGGTTGGGTCACAGTTTTAAAATCAGACATGATTAAGTCGAGCATAAACTTTTGGATTTATAAAATAATTTCAAATATCTATTTTTTGAACCAATATCATAATCCACATCAAGATGAGCTCATCTTATTAATCGTGATAGGAATGTTTTTGGTGTGAAGTATGTAATTATCTGATTGATTATGTCTGTATTATTACTCGCTTATTCTCTCGCTACTCATTTTAATGATTTAAATATTAGGTGGATAAAAGCAGAGCTCCAGTCCTCGTCTTGTTTTCCTGACAATCTCCTGTGTTTATAGAGTAGTTACACCATAATCTCTGATGAAGTGATGACATTCGAGGTTTAAGCTTGCCTGCATATGAAACATTATTGCGAGTAATCCCTCGTAAATGATTGAGGTAGAGAGAATTTATGAAGAACGTACGATTAACATCATTACTTGGAACAGCAACCTTGTTTAGTGTCGTGGCGTTAGCTGGGTGTAGTCAGAAATCAGAGGTACCAACTCAACCGCAAGAGAATGCGAACCCCATCTGCAGCACTAAAAACCTGACGGGTGGTTGGTCGAAAAGTGAGATAACACCAGAAGCCAAGCAAGCTTTAAACGCAGTTCTTAGCCAAATGAACACTTCAGCTGAGCTCAAGCAGATCTTGAGTGTTCGAACTCAGGTTGTCGCGGGTTTGAATTACGCTATTGAGTTTGAAATGGATAATGGTGAAGTGTGGAACACCATCGTTTACCGTTCTCTACAAGGTGACATCGAAATGACGCAACCTGCACAGAAAGGTCTTCTGTGCTCATAATCTAGATGCGTCTGTATCTTGTGAGATAGGCTTATAGCAAATAAAAATGGCTCCGTATTGGGCTGTCTCTTGATCACA
>NZ_JBFRPK010000131.1:0-332 GCF_041471965.1 Vibrio sp. 10N.261.51.A3 | reverse complement strand
AGATTCGTTTCAGATAGTGAGATTGGTGGAATGACATCTATGGTTGGGACATCGCCGTCCGTAATCGTAAGCGTCACTGTCGAGGTAAGAACGTCATCATCGCCATCGCTTGACGTCACCACGATGCTCTTAACGATATCGCCAGCCGAGTGGTCTAAATCGCGGTTCGGCTCAAAGCGCACTTCCCCTTGAGTCGTAATAAACAGTGAGCCTTCGGTGAAGGTAAACTCTTGCTCGGTCGCATCATTCGGGTCTAGAGAGTAAGCGGTGCCGTCATAGGTAAATTGAGTCACACTCGCGCCATCGGCACTTGCGGATGTTAATACATCGAA
>NZ_JBFRPK010000130.1:0-315 GCF_041471965.1 Vibrio sp. 10N.261.51.A3 | reverse complement strand
AGATTCGTTTCAGATAGTGAAATTGGTGGAATGACATCTATGGTTGGGACATCGCCGTCCGTAATCGTAAGCGTCACTGTCGAGGTAAGAACGTCATCATCGCCATCGCTTGATGTCACAACGATATTTTTAACAATATCGCCTGCTGAGTGGTCTAAATCTCGGTTCGGCTCAAAGCGCACTTCCCCTTGAGTCGTAATAAACAGTGAGCCTTCGGTGAAGGTAAACTCTTGCTCGGTCGCATCATTCGGGTCTAGAGAGTAAGCGGTGCCGTCATAGGTAAATTGAGTCACGCTAGCGCCATCGGCACTCGCG
>NZ_JBFRPK010000129.1:0-2427 GCF_041471965.1 Vibrio sp. 10N.261.51.A3 | reverse complement strand
GTCGGCCATTTCTTTGCTAGTTCTTCGGGCAACTTAGCCTTAAGTTGAAAAACGTATCGCTCTTCGTTACGACCATGATGTGTCTCTTTGATTTCAGTGACTATTTTCTCTTTCCTAGCATCGAAGATAGCCTGAAACTGTTCAACAACAGCCGCTCTTAGTTTCGGTTGGTTGTTCTTCACTTGAACAACAACATGCGCTTTCTTTTCTTCTATCTTCTCTAGGGTTTCGCGCTGGCAATGCAGCGCATCAATCGTGACCACACTGCCTTTTACATTTATAACATCAAGCATTTGGCGCACAACACTGATCTCGCCATTCTTGTTTTCCGTCGGTTTTTGGCTCAGAACAAGGCCACGCTCAGTGTCATATGCCGTGACCAACTGCAACGCTGTTTTCCTGTCATTTCGATAAGAGCCACGCAGGACTTTTCCGTCGAATGCGATTATGGGTTTATTTTGGTTGGCTCTTTGTTCGTTTATCCACAAGGCCAACGCTTCAAGCAATGACTCCGCAACAACTGAGCGTAATATGCGTGCTATTGTGTGTCGTCGGGGGATTCCATGTTTGAATGGCCTGTACTTTCTTAACCAGCTTAACTTCTCTTCCCCATAAAATTCAATGTCTTGCCATCCTTCGCACCCAGATGCAATAGCACTAATAACGAGGAACATAACGTCAATAAGGTCATGTTTTTGGTTAATGTCAGAACGAGTATCTTCGATGACGGATAGGTGCTCAATTAAGTTCAAAATGGCTGTCTAGCTAAGGGTTTGACGCTATTAGATCATATTTGTTAACAAAGTGCGATCCCGCCCTGGGGATCAAAAGAAAGCAGAAAAAAGCGAACCGCAATAACGCTTACCTTTCGCAAGTCCTTGCAGGGCAAGGGGCTTCGTAATCTTGCCCTGATAGCTTAACTCCTAAGCGATAGTTATTATATTTGTGTGATGGATATGTGATGGCTGGGATTTTCATTCAACACAAGAGTTCGATCTAAATAATATAACCAAAATGTCACCATTTTATCTCAAGATGTTGATACTAATCGCAGAATTTGGGCTTTAATGAAAGGTTATGGAGATGTTCACCCAAAAGTTGAATTTATAAATGAAAGCCAATGATTTACAAGGGGTAAGGGGGATTTATCCATTTGTTTTGGTATTTATCCATTTCACAGCTTCTACGCGGTAGGTTTAGCGACTGGATTTAGAGGTTTCTAATGTAGCTTCTGATGGTATTCATTCGGTTTATCGATGTGTGAGATTTATCAGAATTTTTCATGATAAAATTAAATTATGTCATTTTATGTGATATTAATATAATTTATGTGGCGTATTGTTTTGGTGATTTAATTAAAGTAATCAATGATAGAATTAATTATATTTGTTGAATGATTGACTTTAATTTATTCTGTTACGAAATTTAAATAATTAAACTTTAAGGTGGGATATTTAAAATAGGGAAAGGATGATTTTTATCATGATGTGTTGATTAAAGAATTTTAATGGAATTATTATTGACATATGTATCAAATATGTGTCTATGTAAATATTAATCGGCTAGTGATGAAAATAAGATATGAATGAGGTTGGTGTTATACCATGAGCACTGCCTAAAAGTATAAGCAGCAACAAGTTAGATCAATTAGTGTTATTTTTGAGCAAATGTTAGCGTAACCACATGATATTCAAAGATCTGTTGCGGTGGCTTTGTGTTAACTATGGAAGCGTGCAATCGTTGAGTATTTAACATGCACCATCAAGCACCACGATCTGTGGTTCTTTTTCTGGCTGATAAAGCACCTGACAAAAGTCTCCTTCTGGCGAATAGGTGTAGTTTTCGGTGTCGAAAGAGATGGCGGCTACTCTTTCTGCATTGCTGCCAGAGTCTACTTCTTTGTTGATGACATGAAGCTCTGTTGCGTCGATATTGAGCAGTCTTCTTAGTGAGTCAACATAGGCGATTGGGTAACCATGACAAACGTAGTAGGTCTCAATCTCCGTCTTTTCAACATAGTTGCACTCATCCTCAACGCCAGCAATCGCTGACTTCGCGTAGATCATATCGATACCCGTGCGAAGGTTACCAGCCACATCATGTATTTTACTCGCCCGAGCACTTCCTTGAACGTCTAAGAACTTGACCATAGCTGTCGCCGAAACGATCGCTAAAATTAATACAGAGATGATGAGTTCTAAAAGAGTGAAGCCGTTTTGTCTGTTCATGGTTACCGATTATTTGCTCTGCTAAAGGGACGGAATGAGGGTAATCTAAATACCAAAGTCATTACAGTTAGTGGGTATAATGGTTTGGTGTTTTATTGTGTGAATTTCTAAGTAATTTTCTTTATAAACAATAGCTTAATTATTTCCTCTTACTGTTAAACGCTATGTAAGCATACGTACATAGACAGAACCTTAAGCA
>NZ_JBFRPK010000128.1:0-2518 GCF_041471965.1 Vibrio sp. 10N.261.51.A3 | reverse complement strand
GTGTCGTCTACTCGACAAAATCTTCATAATCTGAATTCTTACTCACGGTACTTTCTATCACGAAAATGCCCCAAAAACATTCAGAGTAAATACTCATTCATCACCTGTTAGTGTGACTTTGCCTTATAAAAAGTTATCTGAAGGTGTGTAATGGGTTTCTGTTGCACTAAATGGTTTTACTGCATTCTAATTCATGAATTTTTGATTCAAGTGACGGACTGATTGTAAATTGCAAGCATATAAAAGATGGCGCATTATGTGTGTGGAAGGTAGCTCAGCGCCGCATAGGTGGGCTTACATGACTGGAGAGTACTAATGCTTGTAAAGTATTATGGTTTGGTTTTCGACAATAGAACCAATAGTTGGTCACCAAGAGTAGAATTTATATCAAACGGTTTATTTCGCATGACTCAGCCTAAATACCTTAATGATAAAGGAAGTGAGGCGAGACTATGGCCATATTTTAATGAGTTTTCACCAGCGGATTATGCATGGGCAAAAAAAGAACATGATAAAATGCAAACAGATCCTTCCTATGTCCCATCAAATGAAGAATTAGAAAACTTCTTCCTAAAACCGTGTGGCTCTCGATATGGAGACCATTTCCCGCATATGCTAGATCAAGAAGGCTTCAACTCAATGGAAGATTATGATCGGGAGCAACTGGCTCAAACGGCTGGAAGAGTTAACTCATTTTTAGTTGAGGCATTAAGCTGCCAGTTAGGGATTTTATCCCTGTCAAAATCTGACACAAATGAACTTATGTGGACACATTATGCTAGTGAAGGTAAGGGACTAGCTGTTACTTTCAATGAGGATCATGCGTTTTTCAACCAACTCCCCCCGAAAGATGTTAGTTATACTCCAGATAAAAGAGCTTCTCTTACATATTATAAAGGTATGATGAGAATGAATGGTGCTCCGTTGAAAAACTTCCATGTTGCAGATTTAGGTAATCCATTAGGAGTTCTGCAATCTCTTAGTAGCAATGGTATTAATGTAATTGAGTTCTCGGAACGACTGCTATATTCGAAAGCTAAACAATGGTCTTCTGAAGATGAAACTCGAATTGTATGCCCTCTTATGTTTTGCGAAGAGAAAGTAGGGCTATTAGTACAACCAGACTTTGGCGCTGAATTACCTAATGAACTCTCCCCTATTCTTAAGAGCTACCCTGAAATCAACCTCAAACGAATACCGTTTGATGCATTTGAATCTATCATTTTTGGTTACGGTATGAGCGAATTTGACAAATCTACTATTACGGAACTGGTTAGGAAAAATGAAAACTTGTCTCATCTAAAGTTGCGCGTAGCCAAACACAATATTTATGGCAACATTGAGATCAGTGATCTCGTTGTGTAGCACGATACTTTATTAGCAGAAATTAATCATATTAGAGGTGCTATGTTTTATATTTTTCTTGATACCTGTGTTCTTTTAGACATTTCGACAAAAAAGCATGACCTTCCTTTGGTTTCTGCACTGGAAGAGTTGGTTACATCGGGTGTGATTACACTTGTGGTTACCGACCTAGTTGTCGAAGAGTACGAGAGGAACAAGGAAGATGTAGCAAACAAAACTGCCAAAAGGCTGTCCCAAGAATTTAAACAAGTCAAAGCAGTAGTAAGTGAGTTTGCAGACGATAAACAAGCGGAAACAATAGATGTATTAAATGACATCAATGCGCGTTTGCCACTGTTAACTGATGCCAATCATGTGACCATTCACAGGGTTGAAAAGCTCATCGAATCAGCAAAAAAAATCAGTATTAGTGAACGATCTAAAGTAGCCACAGTTCAGCGTGGCTTAGATAAAAGAGCACCATTTCACATTAGTAAAAACTCTGTAGCAGATGCGGTCATCATCGAACAATTTTATGAGTTCTCGCAGGGTGTAGATAGTGAGTCAGCTTGCTGTTTTTTCATAACCCACAATCACAATGACTTTTCTGCAAAGGATCACCGCCAACCACATTCTGATTTTGGTAATATTTTTAATGATACGAATGTTCTCTATTTTAATAATCTAGCATCAGCAATTAATCAAATTGACGAGGATTTTTTAGATGGTATTGAATTTGAGTATGACTACACAGAGGAAACCAGAGGTCTAAGAGAAATCCTCGATGCGATGGACGAGCTAGTCGATAAAGTTTGGTATAACAGGCACCAGAATCGCATGTGGGGCATTGAAAATGGCGAAATCGAAGTTGTTTCTGAGGGTACTGAACGATATGGCAATAATGTCATTCACGAGGATATCCTTAAAGGTGCTATGAAGTCTGCAAAACGTGTTGAAGACTCCTATGACAATGTAGGGCCTTGGAGCGACTTTGAGTGGGGCATGATTAATGGAAAATTGTCAGCATTACGTTGGGTGTTAGGTGATGAATGGGATATGTTAGACACCTAAGATGTACTAACTCAACACCTAAGGTTTCAACATATATTTTCTCACCAAAGGGATCGTGTTAGAGCTTTATATCTAATGCATTCCTGTCCGTGCGACCTGAGGT
>NZ_JBFRPK010000127.1:0-25622 GCF_041471965.1 Vibrio sp. 10N.261.51.A3 | reverse complement strand
AAAGATCAACACGCCCTAATTATTGAGTAAATTTAATAAACTTCTTATACCCAGACTTGATCAAATACTCGGTACATGTTGCCACCTAAGAACTTGCTGCAGTCTTCTTCTGAGTATCCATTTTCAAGCATGGTATCAATTAGAGCTGCAACAATTTGATATGGTGCTGGGGTAGGAAACCCTTTTGCTCCTACAGCGGCACTATAGCCACCATCAGGGAATACGTTCTGCCCCATTGGTGTTTGAATAATAGACGCTGTAAAATTGATGTTCGGGATATAGTCTGAACCGAAGCCAACGTGGTCTATACCGACTAAGTTGACCATATAATCAATATGTCGAAATAATTGTTCAGTCGTCAATATATCTGGGTTAGATGTATCCATAAAGGCAGCCACCATATTTATTGAGCAAACCCCACCGGTTGCCGCAACACCTTTAATCACAGCGTCAGAAAGGCTTCTCTGATAATCGGCAATGGCTTTCGCACCTGAATGCGAAGAAATGACAGGTTGGCTACTGCGTTCAATCGCATCTAAGGAGGTTCGTTCGCCAGTATGGCTTACATCAACAGGCATACCGTATCGGTTATAAGCGTCGACAAGTTTTTTTCCATATTCAGTTAGACCACGGTTCTCAATTTCGAAGCAGCCATCACCCACATCATTACGTTGATTATATGCCAATAAACAGTAACCATAGCCCATCTCACGCCATAGTCCTACGCGATCAACATCACCACCAAATATTTGAGTACCTTGGTGAGTGAAGTAAATACCCAATTTGTTTTGTTTTACCGCTTCATCAATATCTTTGGTAGTGCGGATCATCATATAGTCGTCTGGGCGTTCTTTCATTTTGCTTAGGTAGAACTGAGCGCCTTTCATAATGCCTTCAACCGAGGCATCTAACGAGTCTGCGGAAGGACATGCTGCTAGTACCTTGAATCCAGCGGCTTTGCACTTGTCCATTTCATCATGGAATTCTGGTGCTTCAGGTGAAGACCATTGAGAGGGCCAAAGACCGGAAAAAAGGCTGTCAATAGCCATAGAATCTCGAACAATTTTTTTTGCACGTTCAGATGCAGGATATTTGTGTGTTCGTTGAGGGATTTTTGAATAATCTTTTATTTCAAATTCTGGTAATTTTGGTGCACCTGACTTTGTCGCTTTATCATTACTTGGTTCGATTTCAGATTTGTTGTCCATATTTGAAATTTTCCTTAACAGTGTTAGCTTCTATAAAATATAAATATGTTGGAAGTTTGGAAGTAAAGATAGGTACGGATTTATATCAAACGGAGTGTTAAGCCCTTTGTACGCACCTTTTTATGCACCTTTTTTATAAATAAACTACGCCCAATGACATGATAAAAACGTGATTTATGTCGAATATTTTTGGCAAATCTATCTAAATGTTACCTCAATTAGAAAATTCATTTAAAAGTATTATATGTGACACTTTAAGAAATTATCGAAGAGGTGAGATAAAAAAGCGATACCTGAGTATCGCTTTCTATAGTCTGATTTATCATTGATTAGGTGAATTAACGTCGAATGGCTTCGCCTGCTTTAACGTCTGTATCTAGTTGTGTGTTGTTGACAACGATTTTGCCGTTAACCAATAACCAATGTACGCCTACGGCTGGGTGGTTAGGATCTTGGTAGGTGCCCACATCAGCGATAGTTTCTGGGTCGAATACCACGATATCTGCGTCCATATTAGTTTGGATTCGTCCTTTATTTTTCATTTGAGGGACAAAATCTTCTATTAATTGAGCTGGCATCAGTGTCATTTTACGTAGTGCTTCCGTCATCGTTAACAAGCCGCGCTCACGAACATAGACTCTGAGTACTTTAGCAAAGGTGCCATTTGATCTAGGATGAGAGAATAGATCTTTTGGTAATGGCCACTCGTCACCTGCATAATTTTCAATGTGGCCGTCTTCGTCCATATGCATCCAGAACATTTCGTCAGATTCAATCAACACATTAGGATTTAGAATCGAAGCGTCTAATAGAGCAAGATCTTTAGGGTTTTGCTCGTCTAGGAAGTGCCAGACAATAAAGGTACCAGGTTTATTTTCTTGGTAGTCTTTCAACTGTTCTTCTGTCATACGTTCTTTACCTAGCTGAAAGTTTTCAGCGGTTGAACCCATACGTTCCCGCCAGCCTTCACCAGAAAACATGGCTGCGCCAACGACAGTACTTGCTGCGCCCCAAGGGTAAGCGCCCACAGTAACATTGATTCCTTGTTCTTGAGCCTTATTGACCATAGGTAAGATGGTTTCGATATCTTTTAATGAAGTACTGTTAATATGACAAAAGTGCATATGAGCGCCAGTGATAGCGGCATTGCCCACTAATTCTTTAACGGCTTCAAACGAGCTTTGTGGCTCGGCATTGCTGGCATAGCGAACGTGAGTATAGGTTGCTACGTCTCTTTCTGCGGCTAATTCAGCCAATGCATAATATTCTTTTTGACCATGGCCCGGTGCATAGCCAGCGTTAATCCCGATACCTAGGCCACCTTCATCAAGGCCTTGCTCAATCAGCTTGATGATTTTACTTTCTTGCTCAGGTGTTGCTATATCCATCTTCCAATCATTACGTGATTGAGCTTTTTGGAAATAGCCAACGGTCGCTTCGGGTTCCGTCTCACTAAATGTAGCAATACGAGCGTAAGTCCAACCAGCTGCTGCACCATAGTTTAATGGTAAGCCTTTTTCAGCTTGTCCTGCATACCAGTCACTGATAGGTAGAACACCAGATTCGAGTTCCAGCATAGTGGTAACGCCTTGCATCGCCTGCATTCTGTAGTCACCAATGTTTTGACCATGAGCGTGGACGTCGATGAATCCAGGGGCAACAACTTTACCTGTAGCGTCAATAGTTTTATCCCCAGAAATACTATCGGTCGTTATTGCTGTGATCTTATTATCTTTGATCCCGACATTAACAACAGAATCGAAATTTGTTTCAGGGTCGATAACTCTGCCGTTCAAAATTACAACATCATAATTAGCGGCGATAACAAGTGGTGACATAAGGCCAAAGCCGACGATCGTAGCCTTTTTAATGAATGATTCTAGTGGTTTCATAATTTTATCCCGTGTGTGTGAGATGAACTATAAGTGTTACGTGTCAAAAATCTTAGACCAATAATTTCACGCTATCTACCTGATCCTCATCTTTGCTCATTGATAAGACAAATCTAACGTGACAAGAGAAAGTGACTCAAAAACAATCACTTTTACGCTCATCTCACCCACAGCTATTGACTTTGCCGCTCCAGAGCTGCCCTTCTCTATAAAGGCAACTTTGACAAAATAATCCTTCATAGCTAAACGTTTATGTACCAACGTTTTCGTCAGGGAAAAAAAATGCCAAACCTTAAATTACGAAGTTTAAGCGCGATATTCTTCTTTGCTGTCACTCTTCCCATCGTAGTGTTAGCCGACGAGGGGCAAGATGTAGAGGAGGTAGCTAAAGAGCTAGCCAACCCAAACACAACGCTTGGCTCGATGTCCTTTAACTTGGATTGGACGAACTATCAAGGCGACTTAAATTCAGCGAACAGTCAGAACGGGTATCGCTTGAGCTTTCAACCTGTTCTCCCTGTGCCAATTGCAGAGCGAACCAACTTATTTATCAGACCAAATATACCTTTAATATTTGACCAACCCTATTACAAGGGCGATAGATTTGAAAATTCAGATGCAGGTCTCGGTGATATCGGCTTTGATGTGGCCGTTGGTCATACCTTTGAGAGCGGCATGATTGTCGTGGGGGGGATAGTGGGTACACTGCCCACCGCAACAAGCGATGAACTGGGTAACGATCAATTCTTACTCGGTCCAGAGTTTGCCTTAGCCTACGTACAAAGCTGGGGGGTTATCGGGGCGTTAATTACCCATCAATGGAACGCTGGCGGAAGCAATGACGCCGACGCGAGTATTACTGGTGGACAGTACTTCTATACCGCGAATCTAGACGATGGATGGCAAATTCAAGCGCAACCAACTTGGAGCTATAATCACGAAGCGAGCAGTGGAAATAAATTGTCATTCCCTATTGGTATTGGGTTCGCTAAGACGACTCTCATTGGTGGCAAACCCATCAAGTTTGGTCTTCAATACTGGAACTACATTGAAAGCCCTGACGCGTTTGGGATAGAGCATCAACTTCGACTGGTCATCACACCTGTTGTTGCTCTTCCTTGGTGATAACAGGTCGCAGGATAAAATTAGACATAAAAAAACCGCAGCGAACTGCTGCGGTCTTAAATTTGGCGGTGAGTGAGGAATCCGACTTATTTATTTAAGATGCTGATATATATCCATAAAAAAACTCGCAAAGAGAGCGGTAATACTTATGGTAATACTTTTAACCAAGTGTCAAATTCATAAGTTACTGCATAAATTTTTAGGCTAAGGCAACTATACTTTATCCTAACATACTTAACCTGCTTACAACCGCCAGCTAGTAATTCAGTCTATTTCAACATAAGTATAATAGCTTCTTCAACGGCATCAGTTAGGTATTTCCAACGGTGCTGCAATAGCCATGCAGGCTAAGACCCCCGATACACGGTTACTCACTTTAATCCCTTTCCGCACAGAATCTCTGAGCCTTAAGAAGGTTCTGGGCAAATCCGTGTTAGTCCTACTAAAAATCCCCTCCTAGCCTCCCCTTAATCAGTATCTACAATCCATTGTGGTTCGTAGAAAGGGGAGGAACTGAATACAGATCGTTACATGTGCAGTTACACATTCAGCGCTAAAGAAGGTTCTCCCCCTCGGTCGTCAATCTAGAGGGGGGATAAACTTAATTGGAGGGGGAGTTAGAGGGGGTGGGTGTTCGAAATCAGCCCGAACGCACAGGATATCAATGCTCTCAATTCAGAAAAACATTACGCTTCACCCAAAAGATTGGAATGCCTAAGCGTTCCAATTTTAATATCTGATTTACCTACGCCGCCTAGTGCACCGAATCATAAATCAATGTGCTTCTTCAGCTCTTAACCAAAACTCGGACAGGTCTTCAAAAAGGTCATCGTTATCTAAGATGCTCAAATGGGTTTCGTTGTAGCCGAGGATTTGTGACGCGTGGAGTTGGGCTGGGCGCGACAATTGGCTTGATAAATTGATCACACCATCGTTGCTGTTGGTATTAAATAGGTCGCCCGAGTTATAACCAAAGGCTAAAAAGTGGGGAATATGAATCTTACTGCTGTCAATTAATAAGTCAGCGATAAATTTCCCGTCTGGATTTAAATCAACCCATGCCGGCATTACTACGGGAGAGTACTCGACCCCTTGTTTAGCAGACTCGACACCACCAAACGGCGAAGATATGGTGGCTACGCTGCTTACAAAATCGCATAGCTGCCCAATACGGCACTGGCGAAGACTGTTGGTGGCGACAAGCCCGCCCATACTATGTGCCACAACATGTAATTGTTGGATTTTGTATTCCGTTAACACCGTGTGCATGAGGTTATTCAGGCCTTTGGAGTTCAAAGCCAGAGACAAGCCTGAAGGATAGTTAAAGACCCAGATCTGATATTTAGATTGGTCGACTTTTTCAATCAGTGGGGCAAAATTTAACGCAGTGGCGTTGATGCCATGCACAAACAAGATCGGGATTTTGTTTGGGTCGAACTCTGACAGAAAGTAGAGCCCAGCGTTATCTTCGAGCAAAAAGGTCAGCGGCTGCCACATGCCGAGTTTGCCATTTTTTCTGTCAAAAGGTGGAGCTTCCAAGCTCACGACTGTGCCTATGTCGATCAAATCCAATTCGATTTTTAACAGTGAAGATAGTGAACGATCAACAAACGCTCTTGGGGCTTCACTCTCATTAACCGTTAGTGAGACTTCTATTGTTGGTCTGTCTTGGTGATCACGTAGGTTGATTACACTGAAAGCTTCATCGGCTTGTAGGGTAAGATCTTGATTCTTATCTTCAAAGATAAGTAGATAGTGGATGTTATTTGATACATGTAAGTGAATACTGTCACTGTCGATGATGCCATCGTAGCCATCAACCTCGCTTTTGTTGATGTCTTTGATTTGTTCAATCACCACGGCAGAACCGGAGGCTGGTTGATTCAAGGTAATCATGTATTGATTGGTAATGGAGTCGATAGCTTCTATCTCATTAGATAGGTTTCTAAAGTTACCGCACCCTGACAGCAGTGAACTGAGTAATAGCACTGTGCTGATTAGGCGTGCAGTAAGTAATAGCTTCATTCTAATTTCATCCTTAAATAAACTCGTTCCATCATTGAATCAATAGTCTGTGCTTAATAGTAGCAATAAAACAACGCTTAACAAAAAGGCAGGCAAGCGACGAAAAAGTTCGCTTGCCTGCCTTTGAGTTTTAGGTACTCAGTGAGTGAGTATTGAACGCTAAAGCGTGTTTTTATACACTTTGCCGTCTTTCATGATCAGTTTCTGTGTATCGGTGTTAGCAACACATGCCACGCCTTCTAGTGGGTTACCGTCGATGATCAGTAGGTCGGCATACGCGCCTGCAACGATTTGGCCTAGCTTGCCTTGCTGGTAAGGGTGTTGGTAAGTCGACATCTCGAATAAACGCCCACAGTTTGATGTCGCCATGCGAAGTGCCGTGATGGTATCGAATACTTGCTCAATCGCACCCAGTTCATTCAATTGTGTCGCATGCACGTTGGTTTCACCCACACAGTCAGTACCAAAAGCAATGTTCTGAATATCGTATTTCTTAATCAGTTCTGCTGATTTGAACATGGCTTTGCCTACGCGTTCTGTCTTGCGGTATGTCTCTTCGTTTGGTAACGGGATCTTACGCTCTGCAATCAATGAAGAGGTAAAGTAAGAAGGAATCACCCAAATGCCTTTCTCTTTAATGATCTCTGCAATATCGTCGTCCATGATGGTCGCATGTTCGAAAGACATCACGCCCGCTTCTGCCGCTCGGCGCATTGCATCGGAAGTGTGAATGTGCGCAGCAACATAAGTACCGTAATCTGAAGCGGCTTGTACCGCAGCTTTCATCTCGTCAGACGTAAATTGCAATGTGTCTAGCGGGTCAAAAGTTGATGATGCACCGCCACCAGCCATGATCTTGATTTGTGACGCGCCCATAAACAGTTGTTCACGTACCGCTTTCAATACTTCTGAACGGCCATCTGCCACTTTCATTGCGCCAAGCTTCATCATTGGCGAGTCTTCGTGCCCATTAGCCAAACGCTCTTGTGCTTGGTTTTGGCGGTAATCTGAGTGACCGCTGGTTTGTGAAATTGCCGCCATTGAAGGGAGAATTCGTGGGCCAGTTGCGTAGCCGTTATCGATACTTTTCTTAAGACCAAGCGTGTTACCTGCTACGTCACGAATGGTGGTAAAGCCGCGCATCAGCATCTCTTCTGAAATCTTTGCTGAGCGAATCGCTACTTCTTCACGTGTCATAGTATCAATCACATTGAAAGGCGCAGATAGCGTGATATGAACGTGGGCATCAATCAAGCCAGGCATTACTGTGCCACCTTGAGCATCAATAATTTCATCGGCTAACGTAGCGTCAACCTCACCAATTTGAGTGATCAAGTTGTCTTCAATAAGAATAGATACGTTCTCGATTAGGTTGTTATCAACACCGTTAAATACGTTCGCGTTAGTGATTAGCTTTTTCATAGTCTGCACCTTTTGGAAATGAGTGTGTGTCGCTGATGGAGCCATCATAGGCGGTGCAGTATTTTTAAAATTGCCATTTGGTGACAAGCAGTGACGAGACTTATCTTTTCGCACTTTTCTATATTTTTGAGTTTTGCTGTATAGAGGAAAGAGAATTATTGGTACAGAAAATGATCAACCAATAAAGATTAACAATTTTGAATGGAAAGGGGATGATGTCACCAAATGGTAAGTTTTGTTCTGATTCGAACGCTAAGATGTATTTCAAATCGAGGCTACTTATCAAATTAAAGAGAGACAACATGACTAATTCAGACAAAGTTTACGGATTCAATACACCACAACGTCTATTCGTAGGTTACACGTTAGCTGTGCTGGTGGACCTAGTGGTTCTTAACTTCTTTGATGAGTACTGGGACTTTGTGAATATCGAGTCTTTCACTATCTCTTTGATAGCGGCATTGTTGCTTCAGCTACTATTGAAGCTTTCTATTGGCTTAGAACATAAGATTGCTGAGCACTTTAAAAGCAAGCCGGGTACTGCACCTAAGGTTTACCGAGCAATCACCACTTACATTATCTTGGTGGGCTCAAAATTCGTGATGCTAGAAGCGATTAACCTTCTGTTCGGAGATAAGGTGAGTTTTACAGGACCTTGGGGCGGCGTGGTTGCTTTCTTCGCTGTGGTATTTACGATTCTGGTTGCTGAAGTGATTGTATCGAAGATCTACTTTGCTCTGGATGACAAACAAGATTCACATGTGAAAGCGCTTAAAGAGACCAACGCGTAACAGAACTAAAATACAGATGTGAATAACAGACGAGCCAGTTGAATAAGCTGGCTCGTTTTCGTTTGAGTTGCGATAACCAATTCGATACGCGAATTGGCTCTATTTTTCGTAAACCACGTTCCCGCGTAACACCGTCATCAACACCTGAGTTTTGGCGATTTGTCTTGCTGACACTGTGGTGATGTCGCGGTCGAGAATGGCGAAGTCAGCGGATTTTCCTACCTCAATAGAACCTGTTACGTCTTCAATCCCAAGACTTTTGGCGGCATTGAGCGTGTAAGCGTCGATGGCGGTATAGATATCGGTTAGGCCGGTTTTGCCCATGATTAAGCTGTTCGCGATGCCGACCAATGGGTTGATGTCGTGTACGTTCCAATCACTGCTTAAGGTGATATTGGCGTCGGTCTTGAGTATTGCATCGAGGTTCATCATGGCTTTGGCACGGCGAGCACCAAGGAAAGCTTCGGCCCATTGGTGTTGATGCCTTGCAACGTAATCAGAGCCAACTTGGAAATCTGCAGTTACATCTAACTGGCGAAAGCGTGGCACATCTTCATCATTGATTAATTCGACATGGGTTAGGGTGTAGGGTTTGGTTGAACCTTGTTTGCGAATACTTTCTATCGCATCAAGAGATTCACGAACCGCTCCATCACCAATCGCATGAATGTGGGCGCTAAAGCCGATTTTCTCGAGCGCAGTTAACCATTCTTTAATTTGTTCTGGCGGAATATAGTTCAAGCCATTAGGAGACTGGGGTAGATAAGTATCTAAGTAGGGCGCGAGTGTTTTGGCGGTGCCATTGATAAAGATGCCATCACTGTACATTTTCACCTGATCGACAAGTAACAGATGGCTTTTATCGTCGGAATGCATTTTCTCAAAGACTTCTAATTGAGAAGACATCACCATCGATGGGTACACCCAAGGGCGTAGCGATACTCGCGCCGTTAAGTCTTGATTTTGCTCGGCCTCTAGCCAAACGTCATACCAACCTCGTTTCCAATACATGCGACCGTCGCCAATGGTGGTGATGCCGTGGGTTGCCGCTTCCTCAAGCCCGAACATTAAGCCTTGGTAGCTTTGCTCAAACAGTTCACTTTGGCTATTCCAAGCCATCTCCATCACTTGATCGCCAGCATTGTCTAGCAAGATGCCATTGAGCTTGCTGCTGTCTTGGTCTTTTAAATAAACACCGCCTTGTGGGTCTGGAGATTGTTGGCTGATTCGAGCGATTTTTAGTGCTTTTGAGTTGACCCACATCGAGTGTGAAGTCTGCTCCATAAGCACCACGGGGCGATTAGGGAAGACACTGTCGATGATCTCTAGTGGCGTGTAGTCAGAGTCGCTATCGAGCGTCGCTTCCAAAGAAAAACCATAGCCCATAAGCCAACCTCTGCCATCGGTATCAGCATTGATCTTACACGCTTCTAAGTAGGGGATTTGCTCTTCTAACGTTGCTTCAGAGTCGAGTTCACAATTGCCACCCAGCTCTGAGGCGGCTTCAAACACATGGTTATGGTTGTCAATGAACCCCGGCAAGACAAAGGCATTGTCTAGATCAATGACATCAGTGCTTTGCCCTTGAAAAGTTTGCGCCTGTGATTGGTTACCGATAAAGATGATCTTGCCTTTGTGGGTAACGATCGAGTCTGACTCGCGATGCCCATATATATCTGCATTGGTAAAAATTTGGTCAGCACTTTGGCTTTTAACAGTTGTTTGCGCTTGAACTGCTGTTTGTGTTTGAACAATAGTGTTGGCTTGTGCAAGCACCGGCGCTACGGCCGATAAGCTTGCGAGTAATGCTATCCATGCAGTGCGTGACAGAGTGAGCTTGTTATTCATTATTATGTCTTCCATGTTCCACTGTTTAGTAAGTATAGAAAGCGAGTGGCCAGAATCATATCGTGAATTTTTAATAATAAAGTGTCCTTGATTGCTCTCTTGTTTGCATGTAATTCCAATATCTTTTGAGGTGGTTGTGGGAATACAGCTCATGAATAAAGGATTACGAATCCATTCGCAGACTAAACGATTCACATAAGGTTCTGAATAAATTACAGTTAAGTGAACTATAAAAATGGATTTAACGTATTACCAAGGATGTAAGTTTATGTTTTCACGAGACTTACTCGCATTACTAATAAAAACAAGTCGAGGTTAGGATGAAAAAAATATTATTGCTGCTTAGCGTGATCTTATTGGGTGGTTGTGTTGGCATGCCCGAAACGGTTAAGCCTGTTCAACAGTTTGAGTTGGAACGATACCTAGGGAAATGGTACGAAGTGGCTCGTTTGGATCACTCGTTTGAGCGCGGCTTAAGTAATGTGAGCGCTGAATACAGCCTGCGTGATGATGGTGGCGTGAAGGTGATTAACCGTGGATACTCTGCCGAAGAGGGTGAGTGGAACGAAGCGGAAGGAAAAGCGTACTTCGTTGAAGGCTCTGAACAAGGCTATTTGAAAGTGTCTTTCTTTGGCCCTTTCTACGGTGCTTATGTGGTGTTTGAATTGGACAAAGAGGGATACCAGTACGCGTTTGTTTCTGGCCCTGACACCGATTACTTATGGCTGCTTTCAAGAACACCAGAAGTTGCGCCAGAGGTGATGGAGAAGTTTAAAGCCATGTCGAAAGAGCGTGGCTTCAACACTGACAAGTTGATTTTTGTAGAGCACACAAAATAACGATTTCTGGCTTCTATTTGTCTTTACCTAACTTTACGTATTTACCCTATAAAACGTAATGATATTAGGCGAAAATAGCATCAAGTTTAGAGACATAAAGTGGTCATTATGAGTAATTCGTTATCGAAAAAGACTGTTGTTTTCCATTGGCTTACCGGTATTTTGTTCCTTGTCGTGTTTGTGATTGGACTTCAATTTGAAGGTATGCCGCGAGGCCCCGAAAAAGGTGAGTTGATGGGGCTACACAAATCGTTGGGTTTGATTGTTTTAGTTGTCGCACTTTCACGCTTGGTATTGCGTTTTAAAGAGGGCGCAATTGAGAGTGTTGCCGTATTGACGAGAGCACAAGAAATCGCAGCGAAAAGTGTTCACCACTTCTTATTGTTGGTGACGTTGGCGATGCCAATTTCTGGTGCTGTGATGAGTGTTGCTGGTGGGCGTGCATTAGACGTGTTCGGTTTCGAGCTTATCGCTGCTGGTGAAAAAACCGAATGGTTACAGTCTGCGGCTTCTTTTGTTCATGTCAATTCAGTGAACCTGATTATGGTGGCACTTGCTCTGCATGTATTAGGCGCATTGAAGCATCAGTTTGTCGATAAAGATGGCACGCTAAGTCGTATGCTTGGTCGCTCATAGCCTGACGTTAAAGTTAACGATTTAATACGAAAACACTCGGCATATACCGAGTGTTTTTTTGTTTGTGCTATCTGAACTCATTGGTTAAGCTTGCTTGCGAACCTGCAACACGCTCAGTATTGATAGAAACAGGAAGAACGCAGGATCACTCCAGCCAAAGCCAACAAAGATTCCTGTAAACGCTGCATACAGTGTGATGATGGCACCCAGCATATTGGTCACAACCAAACCTTGGATGAGCTTTTTGGCACTGACTCCGGGCTCAATATCTCGCAATAACCAGCTTATCGCGGCAATACCACCCCAAAAGATACTGGTGTGTTGAGAGAGAAAGTAAGCGTACTTATCATTAATTTCCACGCCGTACATGGGCCACATTACCGTTGGGATAAAAAACAGTGCGATGGCAAACCCTGCGTAAATAATGCCGTGTAGGCTAAGAAAAGTTTTGTTGTTCATTACGTATCTCTCTACTTATTACTTAGCGACTTAGCGACTTAGCGACTTAGCGATTCAGTATCTTTGTTGTCATTCAGCGAATGAACAAGTTTGATTAACCGTTGATTGGGCCTCTATTAATGGTAGTTAATGGCTGATTGACGTCAAAAATCACACCACGCACTTCCTCAACACCCATCTTTTTTAAGCGAGCAGCATGCATCGCCAGATAGGTTTCAGCACTCAGCTGATCTTCAAATAAGTAGACGCCGCCCCCCAGTTTTTCTGCTTCGTTCTCTGTCCAGATTTTCCAGATCATGCCCGGTTCGTTGTTAATAGACTTTGCTAGGTCAACGAGTGCGTTTGACATCTCTTCACCGAAAGGGCCTGAAAATTCAAAATCAACTTGTAGTAGTTTCATGGTGTTTCTCCGTTTAACAAATTCTGTTTAGCAAATAGGTGTTTAAGACAAACAAGCCATTCTCGTTTGTTGTTGAGACTTATATTACCTGTAAAAAACAGACAGAAAAGTTCATAATATTGCCATTAACTGTCAGGATTTTAGACCGATGAGATTAAAGACCACCCTAGACCAATGGCAAACGCTTTACGAAATTGACCGTGCAGGCAGCATTCAGGCGGCGGCAGTGCAATTGAATAAGAGCCATACCACGCTGATTTATGCTTTGAGAAAATTGGAGGATCAATTGGGTGTGTCTTTGGTGCAAGTTGAAGGGCGTCGGGCGGTGCTATCGGAAGATGGCAAATCATTGTTGCGCCGTGCAAGCAGCATGTTGGAACAGGCGAGAGAGTTGGAACTTATCAGTGAACAGCTGGCGAAAGGCGTTGAATCTGAAATCGTGGTCGCCGTGGATCATCTGTGTTGTCTTGAACGTTTATACAGACCGATGGCGCAATTTATGGCGGAGAACAGCACAACATCGATTCAAGTGCTGGAAACGTCGTTGTCTAAGACGACTGAAATGGTCACTCAAGAACTCGCCGACGTTGCCATTATCAACCTCCCTGTCACCAATCATTCTACTGAGGCTTTTGGTTTTACTATGATGGAGCCTGTTGTTGCGAGTTCACATCCGTTAGCAAGTGCTGCATCTGTGTCGTTGAATCAATTGTCATCTTTGCCACAAATTGTGGTGAGGGATTTAGGTGCACGATCCAGTCAAGGCACTAAAAGCCAAGGGAACAAACAGGATGTGGGCTGGTTGAAGTCGAGTCAGCGTATTACGGTGGATAATTTCGACCATGCGTTTGGCGCGGTAGAGCAGGGAGTCGGGTATTGTCGACTACCAAAGCACATTGTTGAAAGTCGAGGTAGCGACAAGCTCACTGTGTTGAATGTCGAAAATGGCAGTGGGTATCACGTTCCGCTGCACCTGACTTTACCAAAAGGAGCCAAGACAGGCCCTGCTGCTAAACGTTTCTATGAGTTACTTCTTGAGTCAGTTTCAAATGCGAGCTAACGGCGACATGAACCTTGAACGATTAACTAGAGGCCTCGAACGATTAACGAGGCTGATTGCCGTTTAAGAACAGCGCGACACATTCGCGAGTGTAGTGAAGTCTTTCTTCTTCAGATTCTCCGCTATCGTGTCCGAAGAATCCCCAATACACCGATTTGCCGTGAAACATCAGCAACAGTTGGCGTGCTGCAATGACTGGTGAGCTTGATGTCGACAGTGTGAGATCACCAGAGTCTATTTTCGACTGCAAATAATCAGCGAGTAATTTTGTGGTTTTCTGAGGGCCAGTTTCTAAATAGATAGAGGCGATCTCTGGATGCGTATTCGCTTGGCTAATGGCATTTTGAAAGGTTTGTCTAGATTGTTCATCAAGTAATAAATCCTGAAACTTCACACCAAACTTCACCAACTCATCACCCACCGCAGCATCCATATCAAAGGCTGCAGGACTGAGTTCTCGCTCCGCACACTTGGTTTGCATGCAGGTTTCGAAAAGTTCGTCTTTGTTTTTAAAGTGAGAGTAGACCGTTTGCTTGGAAACGTTCGCTGCTTTGGCTATCTGATCCATATTGATCTTGAAGCCATATTCAGAGAAAAGTTGGCTGGCTGCGGTTAAGATCTGCGATCTCTTCTGTTCACTCTTGATGATTTTAGTCACGTGCTTGCTTCTCGTTACTTAGTGTTGTCTCGTTACCTAGTTTGTCTCGTAGCTTGGTGCCTGTTGGTGCTCAGTTCTATGTGTCTCGTTTTACGCTAAGCATTATGCTTTTTGTGATGGTTTTATCAATCATTAACGATGAAACTTATTTTTAACACAGTCAAACTAGACAGTCTAGTTTGATTTGGTTAGTCTAAAAAAAGAACATAATTGAGTACCGCATAGGAACAGTACGTATGTATAAATTGATGAAGGGAAGCGCAGTGGCAGTGGCGTTGTCGGCTTTTCTTGTTGGATGTGGCGAAAAGGAACAAGCCCAAGAGTCGGTTGATTCAACCGCTGAAACGGCATCGAGCGTCCAAACTATTTTAACGGTGGAAACGATGGCCTTGGCGCTGTCTTCCTCTTATGCAGTACAACGCGAATATGTCGGTGTGGTTAAGGCGGGTCAGCAGGCCAATTTAGGTTTCGAGTTGGCCGGAAAAGTAAACGAGATTCTGGTGGATGTCGGTGACACAGTTACAACCGGTCAGCCGTTGATCAGACTGGATACCCAACTTTTGGAAACCGAGTCTAGCCAACTGAAAGCGCAGGCTGAAGAAGTCAAAGCTCAATTGAGTTTGGTGGCAGCGAACCTTAAACGTCAACGTTCATTGAAAGCGAAAGGCTTCAGTGCCGAAGCTGAGATTGATTCGTTAACCAGTGAGCAACGCGTATTGCAGGCGAACTTGCTGCGTATTGATGCCTCGGTAAAAGGCAATCAATTGAAGCTGGTGAAATCGACAGTTCGTGCGCCATATTCAGGGACCATCGCGACGCGCTTTGTTTCGCTCGGAGATGTGGTGAATGTGGGTAATCCAACTCTTACACTGCTCGCTTCTGAGGGCAAAGAGGCCTTCATCGGTATTCCTGCTCACCAAATGCAAAAAGTCACCTCACTTTCTTCGCCTAACATCCGAGTTGGGAGAACAGATTATGCCGTGGAGCTATTGAATCCCGGCGCAATGGTCGACACCCAATCTCGCAGTGTCGGTTTGCGTTACCTATTCCCTGAACAATCATCGGTATTGGAAGGGCAACTTGCCTATCTGAAATTTGACGAACAGATTGACGACCAAGGCTACTGGGTGCCATTAACGGGTTTGATTGATGGATTGCGCGGTGTGTGGAACATCTTTGTGATTGGTGAAGACAACAAAGTTGAGCGCCGAAGTGTTCAAGTGTTGTTTGCTAACAATCAACAAGCGTACGTGAGTGGGGCGATTGAAGACGGTGAACAAGTGATTGCCAGTGGTTTACATCGTTTAGTTCCCGGACAAACCGTGAAGCCAGCAAGCATTACTGCTGAATAGGAAATAGCATGAAAATCATAGAGACTATTTCCAACACTCGACTGCTTATCTTAATGACCGCACTGCTGATGGTGAGTGGTATTTCTGCGTTCATGACGTTACCACGTGCAGAAGATCCAGTAATCATCAACCGTTACGCGAACATTACTACCAGTTTCCCCGGCGCCAGTGCCGAGCGTGTTGAAACCTTAGTTACTGAGGTTATCGAGAACAAGCTGCGTGAGCTGAGTGAAGTTAAACTCGTGAGCTCAACCTCAAGGCCGGGCGTGTCTATTGTCACCTTAGAATTGAATGACACCATCACCGAGCCTGAGCCGGTTTGGTCTCAAGCTCGCGACAAGCTATCTGACATCGAATCCATTTTACCTGCGGGTTCTCATTCTCCCGATCTCGACAGTGACCACACCTACGCTTTTACCACGATTACTGCGCTGACTTGGTCTGGTGCCGGTGAGCCTGACAGGTTAACGCTGGGTCGTTATGCTAAAGAACTCGCTAAGCGACTAAGAACTTTGTCGGGTACTGAATTCGTTGATGAATACGGGATGCCACAAGAAGAGATTCAAATCAGTTTACGTACGGCAGATGCAGCGGCGTTAGGGCGCTCAAGTGCCAATATTGCTGAGTCGCTAGAAGGGGCAGACGCCAAGAACTCCGCCGGTGAGTTAGTGAGTGCTTATTCTCGCTTTGGCTTAGAAATTAAATCTGAACTCGATTCTATTGAACGCATTAAGCAAGTGCCAATCGCTACTGACAGCAAAGGTCACATCATCCGTATGGAAGACATTGCGTCTGTGAAACGTGGTGAGAAAACCCCACAAGACCAAATTGCGATCATTGACGGCGAGCCGGGCGTGATTGTCGCGGCAAGAATGCATCCTGATCTGCGAGTCGATAACTGGACGTCGCGAGCTAATGCTCTGATTGGTAAGTTTGAGCAAGAGTTACCAAGTAACGTTAAGGTGACGGTGCTCTTTAATCAGCAAGGTTATACCGAAACTCGCTTAGACGATTTAGGCAAAAGCTTGATGATCGGTTTTGGTCTGATCTTGATTGTGTTGTTTGTCACTTTAGGCGTGCGTGCCGCGATCTTAGTGGCCATTTCTCTGCCGTTAACCTCATTATTGACCCTGTCGATCATGAAAATGACCGGTGTACCGATTAACCAAATGTCGGTGACAGGCCTAATTGTGGCGCTCGGTATCATGGTTGATAACGCGGTGGTGATGGTCGATACCATTCAAGCTTATCGCTTGAAAGGGCAACAACGAGCAGAAGCGACCATGAATGCATTGAAGCATTTATGGGTGCCGTTATTAGGCTCAACTTTAACTACCGTGTTGGCGTTTGCCCCGATTATCTTGATGCCGGGTGCATCGGGTGAGTTCGTCGGTGGTATTGCGATTACCGTTTCTTTCTCATTGATCGGCTCTTACATCATCTCGCACACCTTAATCGCAGGCTTAGCGACCAAGCTATTGCCGAAACAACTCAGTGATGTCGATAAGAAAGGGCAGCACCATTGGTACATGACGGGTTTGAGAATCCCGGCTTTGACGCGCTGGTTCTCATCTTCTGTCCGCTTTGGTGTCACGCATCCAATCATCACGATTGCTTTGGTGTTGTTGGTTCCGTTTACCGGTTACTGGAGTATGTCTCAGCTGACTGAGCAATTCTTCCCGCCATCAGACCGAGACATGTTTGAGATCCAGGTGTACATGCCGCCGCAAGCGAGCATTTATGCCACTAAAAACACCTCTGAAAAAATCGACGATATCATTCATCGTTACCCTGAAGTGGAGCGTATCGATTGGCTCGTGGGTGCAAACTTCCCATCCTTCTATTACAACCTGCAAGCAAGGCAAAATAATGCGCCATACTTCTCGCAAGCCATGGTGAAAACAGAGAACTTTGACCAAGCCAATACGCTAATTCCACAGTTGCAAAAGGTGTTGGATGAAGAGGTGCCGGAAGCACAAATCTTGGTACGTAAGCTTAACCAAGGGCCTCCATTTACCGCGCCCGTTGAACTGCGAGTGTATGGTGAAAACCTCGATACGTTGAAAGCGATTGGTGAGGATGTGCGATTGATTTTGGCGGGTGTTCCTCATGTGACGCACACAAGGGAAACCCTGCAACCAGGTACTCCGAAGGTGTGGTTGAAGGTTGATGAAGACACCGCAAAGCTGAATGGTATTTCATTGAACCAGTTCGCAGGTATGCTGCAAACTACTCTGACAGGTCGTGAAAGTGGCTCTGTGATTGAAGGCAGTGAGTCGGTACCAATCCGTGTTCGTGTGGCAGATGAGGCGCGTGAAAACTTGGTTCACTTAAGCAATATTCGTCTGCCAATCAGTTCTGATGTCTACTCGACAGGTATTAACGTATCGACACTGGCCGAACTTGAACTGACCACAAGTCGCGGCGCGATTACTCGTCGTAACGGGCAGCGTGTGAATACCATTGAGGGCTACATTGAAGCGGGTGTCTTGCCTCAAACCGTGCTCAATGAATTCCAAAAACGCCTAGAAAACTATCAGATGCCATCAGGCTATACGATTGGTTTTGGTGGTGAATCTGCTGAACGAGATAATTCAGTCAACAGCCTCATCTCGAATGTCGCAGTCGTGGTGGTATTGATGGTTTTGGTGGTGGTGATGTCATTCAACTCGTTCCGAATGAGCAGCATCATCTTCATGGTAGCAGGATTGGCGGGTGGGCTAGGGTTGTTGTCGGTTTGGACTTTCGGTTATCCGTTTGGCTTTACGGTGATCATCGCGATGCTCGGCATTGCAGGTTTGGCGATCAACGCGGCCATTGTCATTCTGACCGAATTGAAGCTAGACAAGGAGGCTTCCTCTGGGAATGTTGATGCGGTCGTTGAGGCGGTGATGTCGTGTACTCGACATATCAGCTCGACCACGATTACGACGGTGGGGGGCTTTATGCCGTTGATCATCGCTGGCGGTGGTTTCTGGCCTCCGTTTGCGGTCGCGATTGTGGGCGGTACCGTATTAACCACGCTTATTTCATTCTACTTTGTGCCTGTGGTTTATCATTTGATGACTCGAAATCAGCGAAAATCCATGACTACTCAAGCGGCATAACTGTTTTTCGATTTAACGTCTCTTCAATTTGGCTACTCTTTAATTGCCCATAATCGAGCCGTATCTGGCTCGATTATGGTGTGGTTATTCTCGATAAATTCATCCCAATTCCTACCTTTTTGTTGTGCTTTTCACCGCTATTACGCCCTCAATTAGTCAAATTATCCTTTCTGTTAGTCATTATATTCTTTCAATTCGTCACATTAGTGCATCGATGAATGCTTGATTATCTTTTTGGTGAATGGGTGTGGGTTTTGAATAATCTAACCAGTGAATACCTTGTAAATGGTATGTGAATTTACAATTTTGACGGGCGTCACACTTCTATTTATTCGCTCTTTCTAATGTACCTTGAACTTGCCCCAAGCTTTGGTGGTGAGCGAGTGTTTATCTACTTTTTCTAAATCCCTTGTCAGTACTGGCTCCATCTGTGTAGCACGCTATTGATGTGTGTCTTAATCGCTTATTGCTTCTTAGTTTTCGTCTTCATAAATGGAAGGTTAGTTTCCAAGTTTGTTTGGTGAGCTTTCAATTTCAACTCTTCATAATGCGCCAAATGTAACAATGTATTTCAAAGTGTAACAATTAAGTCATGTTTTCTGTGTGGTTTTAACCCAGCAGTAACGAACCTTATTGCATTGCTTTTTGAGATGCGGCGTTTCACATGCTCAACACATAAATATTCTAATGATCATGACAACCAGTACTCAGACGTTCGTTCTGAGGCTGGATAACCATCGAGAAAGTTAATGGAAGCTTCAAGATATAAACGCATTTTATCGAGGACAAATTTGTCGAAGATTGGTTTGCTGGGAACCGTTCTGATGCTCGAAGGATGTAACTCCGCATTGCTCGACCCAAAAGGTAGCGTTGGCGTTCAGGAAAAAGAGCTGATTATCACGGCTCTGTTGCTGATGTTGATTGTCGTCATCCCAGTGATTCTGATGACCATCTACTTTGCTTACCGATACCGCGAGAGCAATACCACGGAAGAGTATGCACCTGACTGGGCACACTCAACCAAGATTGAAGTGGTGGTATGGACGATTCCAATCATCATCATCGCGATTCTAGCCACCATCACTTGGCGAACAACACACGAATTAGAGCCATCAAAGCCTCTGGAAAGTGATGTGCAACCTATGGTGATCGAAGTGGTCTCTCTGGACTGGAAGTGGCTGTTCATCTATCCGGAGCAAAACATTGCGACGGTTAACTATGTTGCGTTCCCGAAAGATGTACCGGTGACGTTTAAGCTAACTTCAGACAACATCATGAACGCGTTCTTTATCCCGCGTCTTGGTTCGCAGATCTACGCGATGCCGGGAATGGTGACCAAGTTGAATTTGATTGCAAACCACGAAGGTGACTTCAAAGGCTTTGCATCGAACTACAGTGGCAAAGGGTTCTCACAGATGAAATTCACCGCATCAGCTCTGCCTGATCAAGTGGCGTTTTTAAACTGGGTGGAGAAAGTGAAAGCAAGTCCTGATCGTATTGAAGATTGGGAGCAGTTCCGTTCATTGGCCGCGCCAAGTGTGGCTGAACCTGTGACGCTGTTTTCTAGTATCCCACCATTTTTATTCACTGATGTCGTGACCCAGCACCCTGGTTCAATGAACTGTCTGCCGGAAACCCAAGGATAATCGTCATGTTTGGAAGATTAACTCTAGACTCAATTCCCTACCACGAACCCATTATTTTGATCACCTTAACCATGATCGCTTTAGTGGGTAGTTTAGTGGTGTATGCGGTAACAAAAGCCGGTAAGTGGCAATACCTTTGGAATGAATGGTTTACGTCTGTAGACCACAAAAAACTAGGCTTCATGTACATTGCGGTCGCGATGGTGATGTTAGTTCGTGGCTTTGCCGATGCGGTCATGATGCGCAGTCAGCAATTGCTTTCTGCAGCTGGTGAGACTGGCTATTTACCGCCACATCACTACGACCAAATCTTCACGGCTCACGGCGTGATCATGATTTTCTTCGTAGCGATGCCTCTGGTTATCGGTTTGATGAACATCATCGTGCCGTTGCAAATCGGTGCTCGTGATGTTGCATTCCCTTACTTGAATAACCTGAGCTTCTGGCTGTTTGTGGTGGGTATTATCCTAACCAATATGTCACTGGGCTTAGGTGAGTTTGGCCGTACGGGTTGGTTGGCGTATCCGCCGCTTTCCGGCATTGAGGCAAGCCCGGGTGTGGGTGTCGATTATTGGATATGGGCGCTGCAAATATCCGGTGTGGGTACTACGCTAACGGGTGTGAACTTCTTTGCGACCATTTTGCGCATGCGTACTCCGTCTATGCCAATGATGAAGATGCCAGTATTCACTTGGGCATCTCTGTGTGCCAACATCCTGATCGTCATCTCTTTCCCAATCCTAACGGTAACCATCGCGCTTCTGACGTTGGATAGATACATCGGCACGCACTTCTTCACCAACGACCTTGGTGGCAACGTGATGATGTATGTGAATCTGATTTGGGCATGGGGACACCCTGAGGTGTACATCCTAATCTTGCCTATCTTCGGTGTGTTCTCTGAAGTGACTGCAACCTTCTCTCGCAAAAAACTGTTTGGTTATACCTCACTGATATGGGCGACGGTGGCTATCACTATTTTAGCGTTTGTGGTTTGGCTGCATCACTTCTTCACCATGGGTTCTGGCGCCAATGTGAATGCCTTCTTCGGCATCGCGACCATGATTATCTCCATCCCGACTGGGGTTAAGATCTTCAACTGGCTATTCACCATGTACAAAGGTCGTATCCGCTTCACCACACCAATGATGTGGACGGTCGGTTTCCTTATCACCTTCACTGTTGGTGGTATGACAGGCGTATTGATGGCGGTTCCGGGTGCGGATTTCATCCTGCATAACTCGGTATTCCTGATTGCTCACTTCCACAACGTGATCATCGGCGGCGTTGTCTTCGGTTGTTTTGCAGCGATTGGTTACTGGTTCCCGAAAGCGACCGGCTTCACTCTGAACGAGCTTTGGGGCAAACGCGCATTCTATTGCTGGATCATCGGTTTTTTGATGGCGTTCTTGCCGCTTTACGCTCTTGGTTTTATGGGCATGACGCGTCGTTTGAGCCAAGACATTAACCCTGAGTTCTTCCCACTACTGGCGGTTGCGGCTGCAGGTACGGGCGTGATTGCGATGGGTGTGGTATGTCAGTTCGTGCAGATTTACGTGAGTGTTCGTGACCGCGACCAAAACCGAGATCTAACCGGTGACCCTTGGGGCGGACGTACCTTTGAATGGGCAACGTCTTCACCACCGCCGTTCTACAACTTTGCAAAATTGCCTAAGGGCGATGAACTAGACGCGTTCTGGTACCAAAAGCAAAGTGGTGAGTTTGATCCAACTCAGGAAGAAGAATACGAACGTATTCATATGCCGAAGAACACACCGACAGGCATTTATGTGTCTGCATGGGCGTTGGCATTTGGCTTCGCAATGATTTGGTACATCTGGTGGTTGGCAGCTGCAAGCTTAGTGGGCATCGTGGTGACGTGTATTCAACACAGCTACAACGACGATGTGGATTACTACGTGGAAGTTGAAGAGATCAAAGCGATTGAAGCAGCTCGACGTGCACAGCTTGAAGAAGCGAAGAAACAGTCAGTGAAAAGCGACAACTCAGGTCGCGGTAATAGTGACAGTGATAACAACGAAAACAAAGATGATTTGGAGACGACGTATGCAAGCTAATACTCCGTCACACACTTATGATCTTGCACACTCGCATGATCACCACCACGAAGCTGCGGGCAACAAGTTGTTTGGCTTCTGGGTTTACTTGATGAGTGACTGTGTCCTGTTTGCCACGCTTTTCGCGACGTATGCCGTGCTTGAGAGTGGTTCAATCGCAGGGCCGACAGGCAAAGACATCTTTGAACTGCCATTCGTGTTTGTCGAAACCATGATGCTGCTGTTCAGTAGTATCACCTTTGGCTTTGGCATGATTGCAATGAAGCGCAAAGACGTGTCCGGATTGAAGCGATGGATCAAAGTTACTTTCGTATTGGGCTTAGCCTTTATCTGTATGGAAGTGTATGAGTTCCACCACTTGATTGCAGAAGGCTATGGTCCTCAAGAGAGTGCGTTCCTTTCTGCGTTCTTTACCTTGGTTGGTACACACGGTTTACACGTAACGTTCGGTCTTATTTGGATGGCGGTGGCGTATCACCAGCTTTCAACCAAAGGCCTGAACGACAACATGTCGATGCGTTTCCAGTGCTTGAGCTTGTTCTGGCACTTCCTTGATATCGTTTGGATTTGTGTATTTACTATCGTGTACTTAATGGGGGTGATGTAATGGAACAGCATCTAGATAGCGGTGCAACGGATTACGTGAAAGGCTTTATTGCGTCACTGATTCTAACCATTATTCCGTTCTACATCGTGTGGGCACATGCGCTGCCAAGCACTGAAACTTACGTGATCTTGTTCGGCTGTGCGCTTGTACAAATCTTTGTGCACTTTAAGTACTTCTTGCATATGGAAGCGAAATCTTCCGATGGGCGTTGGAACTTGGTGTCACTGATGTTTACCGCCATTGTTGTATTGATCCTTATCGCTGGCTCGGTATGGATCATCTACAACATGAACGTCAACATGAAGCTGTAGGCTAGGGTATGCTGAAAAGTTATTTGTCTATTACCAAACCGGGCATCATTTTCGGCAACCTGATTTCTGTTGCGGCGGGGTTCTTCCTCGCCGCAAAAACAGAACCAGCCAGTGCGATGTTGTTACTGACGACTTTAGCGGGTGTAGGGCTTGTGATTGCATCAGGTTGCGTGGTGAACAACATCTTTGATCGAGATATCGACCAGAAAATGAAACGTACCCAGAACCGTGAATTGGTTCAGGGCAATATCAACACAGACGTCGCATTTATCTATGCGTTAGTTATGTTGTTGGCAGGCAC
The DNA here is from genome assembly GCF_041471965.1 of Vibrio sp. 10N.261.51.A3. Taxonomy (NCBI): domain Bacteria; kingdom Pseudomonadati; phylum Pseudomonadota; class Gammaproteobacteria; order Vibrionales; family Vibrionaceae; genus Vibrio; species Vibrio sp. 10N.261.51.A3. The sequence goes on along the minus strand of NZ_JBFRPK010000127.1, from coordinate 1,857 downwards.
AGCGTTGCTGTTTCAATTTGTTAATCCGATGTCTGCGGTTGTGGTGTTGCTTGGCTATGTGTTTTACGTCTTTTTCTACACCATGTGGTACAAGCGTAATTCGGTTTACGGCACCTTAGTTGGCAGTATCTCTGGTGCAGTTCCGCCATTAGTTGGTTACCTTGGTGTGACGAATTACTTGAGCTTAGAAGCGGTTTTGCTGTTCATCATGTTCTGCTTATGGCAAATGCCACACTCGTATGCGATTGCGATGTTCCGCATTCAGGATTACCGCGATGCAGGCATTCCTGTTTTACCGGTGAAAGAGGGCGTTGATAAAGCACATCAGCACATGAAAGCTTATGTGGTGGCGTTTGGTGCGGTTGCTCTGGGGTTATTTTTACTCGGAGAGGCGGGTTATGAATACCTAGCCGTGTCGGCAGCCGTTTGCTTTATGTGGACCAAAGTGACGTTCCGTAAGGTTGATTGTCTTAACTACATCCAGTGGTCAAAGACAGTCTTCAAGGTCTCTCTGCTGGTGGTGATGAGCATCAGTGGTGTGCTAGGACTGGAGTTGATTCCGTTGCACTTTCTGTAAGCCTATATAAATAATAAAGGTAACGTGGGATACCCCGCGTTACCTATTATTAATAGACAGCTACTATCGTTATTTATAATCTAAAAATTAGCTATTGAAGTTAGCCCGGTTAATTTACATCTGTCATCACAATGTTTAACAATTTCTGTTGAGGATGTTGTAATCAGATGAGCTTCTTAAATTACAATTTAACTTACGGCTACCGTTTGCTACGTTGAGTATCACTTTGTTATAGATACCGTTAACATTATTAATGTCTGCATATCCGAAACTATCAAAGGTTGAATCATAGGAGTGATCACGATTATCACCTAATACCATTATTTTACCTTCTGGAACGTGCCAAGTAAGATTACTTTTTAATAATTTTGATTTTTCTTTCGAATACCTTACATTATAATCGTGAAGACCAACTTTCTCGTTTATATATATGTAACCATCTTCTTTATTCGTTATTCCATGAGATGCCTTTATACCATTGATATAAAGTTTTCCCATATCTAACATAACAGTATCACCTGGTATACCAATCACTCTTTTTCTGAATGAGATGTTTTCAGAACGGTGTTTTGGAGGGTGCAGGAACCGAATGACATCACCGTGTTCAGGATTGTATCTACCCAAACGAACACCATTGACCATAGTCCAGTACTTACCTTCAAAAGTAGGCGCCATACTTGCTCCAGTGTTGGCGTTGATTGAGTTAGAGAAGTAGTAACATAGTATGAAAATCCAGAATGTTAGCGAAGTTGATGCCGAGATTACCCATTTAATGATCTTCATGTTGAACCCTACGGCTGCAATACTTCTCGGCCAATAATGTTACGCTATAGTTTGCAAAAACAAATGAGCCATAAGTCAGCACCAATACAGCAATTATTTCAAGAACATCGTTGAATCCACCATTAAACAAGTTCTTACATAAGAAGTAGTAAAGGAAGACACTAAGACTAATGAAAGTAATTGTTGTCACCAATAGTGACCATTCTAATTTTGATAAGTTTTTGTTCATTACAATTAAACCATAAATAGAAATATGATGGGTAAAACAAGTAATCGGCTTATTAATTTAAATGGTCGATACCAATAAAATGGAAGACGATGTGTAATGCTAGTCGATTTATAGTTGAGACGATAAAGTTCATCAACAAAAATCTGTAATAATTTTTTAACCACGGATAAGCCTAATTTATTATTTTAGTGTGTAGATTGTGGCAGTAAAATCTGACGTTTTTTGTCTAAAACTGGAAATTAGTTAAAATATTTTTTAAATTTAATTT